>JBBRUN010000005.1:0-28822 GCA_038247765.1 Gemmatales bacterium
CGCGTGCCCTCTTGGTGCTGCTGGCCGCGGCTGTGCAGATCGCGGCTGTACACGCTCGTGATCGGCGTGGCGCCGCGGTTCATCTTGCCGAGCGATTCGCTGAGGAGCTGGTCGTACCAGAAGCCGATCGATTCCAGCTTCTTGTTCCAAATCGCCATGACGCGGGTCTTCTTGCCGGCTTCCTCGTTCATGAGGTGGTTGATCGCGGCGAACTGAAGCACCGGGTTCCGGTCGAACGGTTCCTCGAGGAAGCGTTTGGTCATCGCCGCGGCGCCGAGCAGCAGGGCGCGGACATCCAGGCCCATGACCGCCGCGGGGAGCAAACCCACCGGGGTGAAGACGCTGTATCGACCGCCGACGTCGTCCGGGATGGTCAGCACGTCTTCGTCGGCGATTCCCTCAGCCTTGGCCAAGTCGCGGAGTTTGCCCTTCGGGCCGGTCACCGGGACGATCAACTTCTTCATCCAATCCGACTTCGGCCCGTAGAACTTTTGCATTTCGGTGCGGAAAGTCCGGTACGCTGCGGCGGTTTCCATCGTCCCGCCCGACTTGCTGACGACGACGATCCCCCAGCGCTCCCCCGCTTCCTCCGGTTCGACGCAAGTGTTTTCGAGCAGTTCGAGCAATTCCTGCTGAGCGTCGTTGTCGAGGTGGTTGCCGTCGAAATAGATCCGCGGCTTGCCCATGCGCAGCTTGGCGGGGAGTTCGTTGTGGCAGGCGTGGCAAAGGCTGTCGAACAGCGCCTTGGCGCCGAGGTAGCTGCCGCCGATGCCGAGGATGACGACGCGGTCGGTGTTTTCCTTCAACCGCGTGGCGACGCGGAGGGTGCGGCCGAGTTCGCTGGCGTCCCCCTTACGCCGGTAGGCGTCGAGGGTCTTCTGCGGCAGGTCGATGAACCCGGCTTGCAACGGTTGCAGTTTCGCCGGGGGATTTTGCAGTTCCCGCTCGGCCGCGACTTGCCCCCGCACCGCATTCAACAGCGTCCGCATTTGTTCGACGCGCTCCGGCGACAAGAAATGCTGGGCCTGCAATTCCGCCAAGGGTGTCCACGCGTCCGGGAGCGGCGCCAGTAGACGCTGGAACGTGTACTCGATGGCTTCGTCGGGCAGTTGCATCGCGGCGGCCTCGCGGTCGAAGGCGGAATCGGACGGAATCGGACGCCACTACTCTAGTTCAGAGTGGCGTCGGCGTAAACCGAATCCCGGCGGGACTCTGCGGAAGCTAGGGACGCCCGGCGGCACAATCTACCGCCGAACTTCACTTGCGTCCCCCGGCTCGGCCGCTATTGTCCGCCACCTCATTCGGGCCGCTCGGTAGTCGTGCGCGCCGATCGGGATGCCCGCAGGATGCGCCCATGTTCCGCTTCGCCCTCTCCGTCGGCTCCATCGCCATCACCAGTACGGTATTCGCCGCCTCGCCGCCGAGCGTGCCGAACACCTATCCGCAGGGCCAAGAGCGCAGCCCCAACGACCGCGAATTCTTCGTGCCGATGGTGACGCCGAGCAATCTCGCCGACGTAACCGGAGCCGGGAAAGTGGGCAAGCCGAGCAAAGACACCGTGCTGCTAACGGAATGGTTCCTGCAATTCCAGCGGCCCCTCGGCACGGCGTCCGGACTATGGCTCGTCCGCCGGTGAACTTGAATTCATTTCGAGCATTTGCGGCGAAGTTCGCCCCGGGAAGTGCCGATGATTCCACGGAGACGGATTCTTCCGGGGATGCGGGATGCGTGCCGTGTGGCTCATCGGTGTGATCGTCGGAATCAGTTCGCTGACGGTGGGCTGTCGTACCCCGATGGCCATGACTCGGCCGGTGCCAGAACCGGCGGCCTTGCCCGTGTCCGACCGCCAGATTCCCGCGCCCGACGTTTCTGCGATCACCGATCTCCCGAGTCTCGGCTCGGCCAATCCGCTTCCCGCCGTCGGCTATTACCGCCTGACGGCCGAGGAATGCCGGCAACTCGCCTGCGACAACAGCGCCTTGGGCAACCTCATCGACGCCGGCTCCGCACCGACCACGAGCCGCAGCCATGGCGCTTGCGCCGCCATCGACCGCGTCCGGATAATCGCGGGGCAATACATCGCCCAAGAAGCCCGCAACCGCACGGCGGGTTCCGCCCTCGCGCTGTACTACAAACTGCTCGAACTCGAACTCAAGTCGGACGTGTTGAATTCGTCGATCGTCGAACTCGACCAACTGATGAAGCTCAGTGATAAGTTGATCGAGAAGGGCTTCAAGCAGTCCGCCGACGGGTTCGAGCTGAAGAAGCAGCGGATCGAGCTCGAAGCGGACCGCACCCGGTTGCGCTCCGGAATCGCCAAGTTGAACGCCGAGTTGAAGTCGCTGCTCGCCATCGACACCGGCACACAAGGCTTCATCCTGCCGGCCGATCAGGTGAAAGTCGTACCCGATCCGCTCGACCCTGAAGCCGCCGTGCAACTCGGCCTGATGCTGCGGGCCGACTTGAACCTACTCCGCTGTTTGGCGAGTACCGTCGACAATCGCACGCTGCAAACGGTGCGGAAAGTGCTCGTCGGCTTGGCCCCGCCGCTGGCGGCCGTGATTCAATCAACCGAACAACTCGTGCCGGCGCTGCTGCCGTTCGTCTCGGCGATGGCGAAGGCCGAAGTCGCGGCGGTGCGTGCGCAAATCACGGGGCTGTTGCAAGATCGCGAACGCGAAGCGGCGAAGGAGATCCGCACCGCCGCGGAGGAGTGGACGACGGCCCGCGAGTTGGTTGCCATCGGCCGCCAGCGCTTCGAGCTGCACAAATCGAACGTCGATGAACTGGAGAAGAAATACAAGGCCGGGCAAGCGGTGGAACTCGAACTGCGCAAAGGGAAGTTGGAACTGCTGAAGGCGGAGTCGGATTTGGTCGGCGAGATCGCGAAGTGGAAAATCGCCGACGTGAAGGCCCGCGAAACCATGGGTCTGCTTTGCGGCCCGGACGGATGCGGGAAATAGAACCTACTGCAGCAATCCGCGCGTCCGCAAATAGCCCAGAACCAGTTTCTCGAACGGCACTTGGTTGCTCGTGAATAGATACGACATGCCGCGCCGCGTGGCGAAGGTGTTGACCGAGGCCCGGAACGCGTTCAGCGTCCGTTGGTAGCGTTCGAGCAGCGGGGCGCTGATGGTCACTTCCGCTTCGTCGCCGTCTTCCAAGTCGGTGAATTTCAAATCGCCCGTGTACGGCGGGGCGATCTCCTCTTGGGCCAGAATGTGGATGGCGTACACGTCGAGGTTCCGGGCCGCGAGGTAGCGCAGGCCGTCTTCGAAGCCACCTTTGTCCATGAAGTCCGACAATACGATCGCGATGCCGCGGCCACCGACGCGGAGGCTGAAATTGCGCAAGCTCCGGTTCCAATCGCCGCTGCCGGAGGCTTCGATGGTGTCGATGGTCTGCACCATGCGCCACAGGCTCGGACGGCCCCGGAACGTCGGCGAGCGCGGCGATTTCTCCCCGCCGATCGCTTCGACCGTCACGCGATCCAAGTTCACCAAGCCGATGAAGCCGAGCGCCGCCGCGACCTGCTTGGCGTAGCGCAACTTGGTGGGACTGCCGAAGTTCATCGACTCGCTGTTGTCGATCAGCAGGAAGACTTGCAGATCTTCTTCTTCGAGGAAAAGGCGGATGAAGAGCTTTTCGAGCCGGCCGAAGAGGTTCCAATCGAGGTAGCGGAGGTCGTCGCCGATGGTGTAGGGGCGGAAGTCGGCGAACTCGGAGCCGCGGCCTTTGCGTTTGGACAGCCGGTCGCCCTTCATCCGCCCGGCCCGGATCTTGCGCGATACGAGTTCCAAAGTCTCCAAGCGCCGGAGGAACTCCGGCGCCAAGAGTGGGCCATCGACGGGCAGCGGTGGAACCGGGGCGGGTGTGGCCATGGGGAGTAGTGTAGGGAACGGCCCGTCTCTTCGCAGGCGACTCACCCCGCCCAACTCGGCGCGGTCACTTGGCCGTTCACCGCGAGCGACCGGGCACTCACTTGGAGCACGCGCAAGAAGCCTTCGCTGTCGGCGTGGTCGAAGCTGCCTATGGCTTCCATGCTGGCGTTCGCTTCGGAATACAACTGGGCCGGCACATTGGTGGCGCCGTCGTACGTCAGCGTCCCCTTGTAGAGCTTCAACGAAATCGTCCCGGTGGCGAGTTTGACGATCGGCTTCATCGCCTCGCGGGCCATGTGCGTGCCGAGGTCGAAGCCGTAGCCCTGATAAATCTGCTTGGCGACGAACGCGCTCAGCGTGTCGAACAATTCCCGCGAACGGCGGTCGATGATCAGTTGCAGCAAATAGCGGTAGGCCGTGCCCAACAGTTCCATCCCCGGCGCTTCGTATACGCCCCGGCTCTTGATGCCGACAAATCGATTCTCCACGAGGTGCGTGCAGATGCCGATAGCGTGCTTCCCACCCAGCGCGTTCGCTCGGTGAATCGCTTCGAACGCGTTCACGCTTTTCCCGTTGATCGACACTGGCCGGCCGTGTTCGAAGCGCACGCTCACCGTCTCCGGTTCGTTCGGTGCATCCATCGGTTTGACACCCATCCCCGGCGTGACGAACCACGGGCCGACGGTGAGGTGCTCGAGCTTCCCGGCTTCGTGCGTCAGCCCGAGCAAGTTCGCATCGGTACTGTACGGCGATTCCTTGCTCGCCTTGATCGGCAGTTTGCGCTCGGTGCAGTAATCGATCATTTCCGTGCGGCCGCGGAAGCGGTTGAGGAACGCCTGGTCCCGCCACGGGGCGTAGATCGTCAAGCTCGGGTCGAGCATGTTGGTGCACAGTTGGAACCGGACTTGGTCGTTGCCGCGGCCGGTCGCCCCGTGGCCGAGAACCTTGATGCCGCGCTTCTGCATCTCGGGCACCAAGCCGGCGACGATGACGTGCCGACCGATGCCGGTGGTGTTCCAGTAGTCGCCTTCGTACTTCGCTTGGAACTGGATCACTTCGATGCCCGACTCGGCGATCATGTCGTGCAGCGGGATGGCGATGTAGTCGCTGGCTCCGCAGGCCTTCATGCGTTCGCCGACTTCGTCGAAGTTCGCCTCGTCCGGTTGCGCGATGTCGGCGGTGAGGGCGACGACTTTGACGTCGTTCTCGGTGAGCCATTTGGTGACGGTACAGGAATCGAGCCCGCCGGAAGCGGCGAAAGCCACGGTTTGGCCCTTCAAATCGGCGACGGTCGTCATGGGGTTCTCGGCGGCATCGGACGGGATTCAATGAGTCGATTGCGAATGGTTCAGAGCGAATCGGGGTCGATGCCGAGTTCGCGGAGCTTTTGGGCCAGACGACGGTTCTCGGCGGTCACGTCTTCGCGCGAACGGAACGGGCGGCCTTGCGAATTCAATAGCTTCAGATCGCCGTCGCGCTTTTCGAAGCGGATTCCCACTCGGGGGCTGGTGAACTCGGCCAAGCGCCGGACGCGCATCAAGCGCTTGCCGCTGCGGACGTAAGCTTCCGCCGCAGATTCGTCGGGGTCGATCAGGTAATATTCTTCGACCCCGTAGCGTTCGTAGAAATCGTGCTTCGCACCGAGTTCGTCGTCGGTATTGCTCGGCGAGAGGACTTCGAACACCACTTGCGGGGCGATCCCGTCTTCTTTCCATTGGCGGTAGCTACCGCGGTCGCCGGCGGGGCGACCGAAGGCCACCATCGCATCCGGGGCCGCGTTGATCCGGGGTTGTCCTTCGACCGGGTACCACAGCAAATCCCCGGCGACAAAAACTTCTTGACCCGCGAATTGATCGCGGAGCTCGCCGACGATCATCACCATCCAATTCCACTGCACGGTGTTGTCGGCCATCGGTTTCCCGTCGCTCTCCGGATAGACGATTTCCACGGGCGGTTCGATGAGCAAGGTCGTATCCAAGGCGCGTCCCTCCGAATGGCTCAGTCGATTGTACGGCGAACGCCCGGCTTCGCGTCCACCGATTCGCCGATAATGTAAGGGGATGATTTCACTGCGCCTGCGGATACCGCGATCGATCGTCGGAGCGATGCGGGCCCACGCCCGCACCGCGCACCCGAACGAATGCTGCGGCATTTTGGCCGGTTCGCCCGGAACGGCGACGCACCACTTCCCGCTGGTGAACGTATTGGCTTCGCCGATCTTGTACGAAGCCGACCCGCGCGAATTGTCGAAGCTCCACCGCGCGATGCGGAACCTCGGGATCGCCGAAGTGGCGCTCTACCACTCGCATCCGACGAGCGACCCGATTCCGAGCGCCACCGACTTGCTCCGCAATGGCTACGGCACGACGATCCCGCACCTGATCCTAGGCCCCGGCGGCGAACTCCGGGCTTGGTGGTTGTACGAAGCGAGCTGGACCGAAGCCGAGTGGGAAGCGGTGGATTGACGAGCGAAAAACGAATAACGGGCGGTGGAGCCAAGCTCCGCCGTCCGTCGAGGTTGCAAGATCCGTCGCGGTTCACCGGGGGATGACCACCGGTTGCAGCGACGGCATGTTCACCGGCGGCAGACCCATCTCCGGGGCCGTCGTTGGCGACGGGAGCGCCGGCGGCAGTTGCGCTTCGTGCAGCGAGCGCGGTTGGTTGAAGGACGGCGGCTGAATCGGCTGGGCCGGGGCGAACGTCGTTTGTTGCAGCGATGGGGGCGTGACAGTGGGTGCCGGCCCGGTCCATACTTTGGTCTTGACCGTCGAACCGTCCGGGCCGGGCGCGGTGTACTCGCCGGGGACTCCCGGAGGGCCCGGCGGCGCCGGCGCCAGGAACATACCGGGCGGCGTGACCGTCGGCGTGTTCCCGGCGTAAACCGGCGGCTGATTCAACGACATCGGCTGCGCGTTCTTCATCGCCTTGGCGAAATCCGGGATGCCGCGCATCTCGGTCGGGCTGGTCGGCCGCGACGCCGTCGGGTTGAAGCTGCCTTTCTCATTCCACACGGAGGCGCCGGCTTGGCCGAATTCGAGCGTCATCTGCACGTCGCTGGCGAACAGAGCCGGGTTCGGCTCGTTGACGTACTTCGCCTGCATGCGGACGTTGGTCACGTCTTTCCAACTGCTCGGCCACGGCAGGAAGATCGCGTAGCAGGGGCCGAAGCGGTCGTCGTTCGTGCGCATCTTCTTCAGCGCGACTTTGTCGATGTGCCAGATTTCCGGCGTCGCGGAAGGCTGGCCCGGCGGGCGCTTGGTTTCGTCGAGCCCCTGCACGACGAGGTCTCCGGTGATCTCGACCGGTTTGTTGTCGGCGGAGATCAAGAACAGTTGCCCCACGAGGCCGGGGGACATGACGCCGTCGCGGGTCGGGTCGGGCAAGTGCTGGGGCCGGCGCTGAAAGAAGCAGATCATCTGCGACGGCGGCTCGGTGTTATCCAACCGCAGCGCGTGAACGACGTCTTTCTTCGTTTGCTTCATGCTGGTGCAGCCGAGGCCGACCGGGAGGAGGACGGCGGCGACGAGCGCCGCAATCCCCAATTTCCGGACGGCGGTCGGTCGTGCGATCAGCGACCGTAAACGCGCCATTCTTTCCCCTCCTTAGGTTTGCCGGAATTCGCCCCCGCCGTGTTGGGCGGCATCATGCCGGCCGACGAGGTTCCCCCGAACGTCCACCCTTTGCCCGGTTGCTTCGGCAACGGGGCATTCCACGATTGCTGCTGCACGCCCGGCGTCGGGATCGTGTTGCTCTGCGGTGCGCCCCCCGGCACCCCGAGTTGATTCGGCCCCGCGAACCCGGCCGGCGGTTGCGGCAGGCCGCTCGTCATTGGCGGCGGCACCGGCTGCCCGAAGTTCGGCGTGCCCCCAGGAGGCGTAAATATCGGGGCCGGCTGCGGAATCCCCGGCGTCACTTGGCCCGTCGGCGAGAAGGGCAGGTTCATCAGGTTCGGTTGCGCTTCCCCCGGCGGGCAGTACGGGGCTTGCTGCTGTGGCAGCAGGGCGTTGTGGTAGCGGCCGCTGAGCACATCGGCCCCATGGCCGTGGATACTTTCCACGTCCTTCAGGCTCCAGTTCATCTTCTTCGCTTCTTCGGCCACGATGCGTGCCATGTCGGCCTCGCTGCGGACGATGTGCGGTGTCATGATGAAGATGAGCTCGCGCTTCTCGCTCTGCTGCGTGCGGTAGCGGAAAGCCGCCCCGACCCACGGCAGGTCGCCGAACCACGGGATCTTGTTCTCGAGCTTCACGTCCGACTTGCGGATCAACCCGCCGAGCACGACGGTTTCGCCGTCGCTGGCTTGGACGGTCGTTTCCACGGTCTGCGTGTCGATCGGCGTCGCGGTGATGCCGTTGCCGAGCGCGATGATCGAAGCCGCAGGCGCGGTGATCGACGGTTCGACCCGCATGAGCACCCGACCTTCGGGGCTGATGCGCGGCGTCACCCGCAGCACGACCCCTGTCTCGATGTATTCGACCCCCTGTTGAGCAAGGCCGTTCGCCGCGATCGTGCTGTTGGTGATCCGCGGGAACTGCTGGCCGACTTGGAAGAAGCCGGTTTGGTTATCCGTGAGCGTCAGTTGCGGCCGGCTGAGCACGTCGACCCGGCCTTGGGCCTTGAGCGCCCGGATCAGCAGACTGAAGGTGTCGTTGGCGGCCGAGAGGACGAAGCCCCCCGCCCCGACGCCCGTGGTGCTGGTCCGGCCGACGCCCAAGTTGCCGAGGCCTTGGAAGGCCACGGCCCCTTGGTTGATGAGGTTGGCGTTGGGCAGCGGCGCGGTCGTGTTGAAGTTGAACCCCGGCGTGCCGGGCGAGGTGCCGACCGAACCGCGGGCGAACAGGATGTTCGACTGCAGGCCGATTTCGACGCCCATTTCTTCGGTGTTGTTCAACCGCACTTCGGCGATCAACACCTGCACGAACACCTGCGGCGGCGACGCGTCGAGCTTGCGCATCAGCGTCACGATCTGTTCGAAGAGCTGTGGCGAAGCGCTCACCAAGACGGTGTTGGTCACCGGCTCGGCCTGCAGCACGAACTGCCGCTGGATCGTTTGGAACGTCCCGCCCGTCGTTTGGAATTGGGCGGTGTTCTGCTGCTGCGTGGCGGTCGTGAGGAACGTCGTGATCGCGGTGACCACGTCGGCCGAAGCGGCGTTGCTGAGCTTGATGACTTCGGTCCGTTGATCCGGGATCACGGTGTCTTCGAGCCGGGTGATGACGGCGCGGATGAGGTCGAGGTCGTTCTGGCTCCCGGCGACGATGAGCGTGTTGGTCCGCGAGTCGGCCGTGAGGCGCAGGTCGATCAGCGAAGCGCCCGCGGCCGGGTCGCCCGTCAGCGTGAGCAGCGGCCGGGTCGTCCCTTGTTGCGTCGTGGTGCCGCCTTGGTTGAAGCCGCCCTGCTGGCCGGTGGTGCTGCGGCTGAACAGGTTGGTGATCAGCGTTTGCACCGCGACCGCGTCGGCTTTCTTCAGCGTGAAGATGTTGACGTACGACTTGGCGGCGGCGACGCCATCGAGTTCGGTGACCAGCGCTTCGAGCAACCGCATGGTCGCGGCCGGCGCCGTGACGATGATGCCGTTGATGCGCGTGTCCGGGATCAGGTGGACGTCTTCGAGCAGGCCCGATTCGACGTTGTTGAACCGGAGCGACACCGTCTTCGTGCTGAGGCCGGTGGAGTTGTTCCCCGTCAGCGTGCCGAGGGCCTGCCCGCCGGGCCGCTGCTGACCTTGGTTGATGTTCCCTTGGGCGCCGGTGCCTTGGCCGAGCCCGCCGCCCTGTTGCTGGCCTTGGCCGCCTTGGTTCCCGCCGCCCGTCGGCGCGAGACCGGCGCTGGCCGAGAGCGCCGGGTTGAGGGCGTTCGACGTCAGCGTTTGGATCAGCACTTGGGCCAAGTCGTCGGAGAACGCGTTCCGCAGTCGGAAGACTTTGACCTCGGACAGCGCCTTCGACGTGCTCTTGTCGAAGAAGCCGATCAACTCGGCGATGTCTTTTTGATCCGCCGGGCTGGCTTGGACGTAGACCGTGTTGCTGGCCACGTCGAAGGTAACGCGGATCTGGTTCTGGGCGAGTTCTTCGCCGGGGTAGCGCTGGTTGAAGAAGTTCTGGATCTGGCTCGCCACGGTGCTGGCGGTCGCCCGGGTGAGCGGATATTGCACCGGCTTCATTTGGCCGCTGTTCGGCACGTCGAGCCGCTTGATCTCTTTCTTGATGTCTTCCAAGCGCGACTCGGGCACGCCGAGCAAGATCGCGTTGAAGCGCGGCAGCGGGAAGAGCAGAATCGACCCGATGGTCTGGCGATTCTGCTGATTCTGTTGGTTCCCGCCTTGGAAGCCGACGCCGCCGAAGCCGAGGTTGGTCGCGGGGAAGGTCGTCCCCGACGTGCCGAGTTGCAAGCGGGAGAAGATCTGCGTGAGTTCGAAGACGATCTGCGTGGCGTCGCCGAATTCGAGCGGCACCATCGTCAGGTTGATCGCGGCCGACTTCTTCGTGATCTCTTCGATATTGGCGATCAGCGCTTTGATCGCGTCGACTTCCGCCTTGTTCTTACCGCGGACGATCACGATGCCTAGCTCGGGCAGCGGGATGATCTGAACATCCGAGCTCGGCGAGAGGAACGGGACGCCGACCGCCGGCGGCACCACGGGTGGCACCGGCGGTTTCGGTTGGAGTGCGCCCGGTTGAATCTGCGGCAGTTGCTCGGGCATCTGCCGCTGCTTCACGCTGGCGTAGGCTTGGGCGAGTGCCGAGCCGTCGTTGTTTTGGTGAAAGCTCGCTTGTTCGGCCTCGGGGTCGAACAGAACGCTGGGGGCCGAAGGGACATCCATGTCCCCGTAGTTAAAAGAATGGGGGGCCTCCGCTCCGCCCAAACTCGCCTGCCTTCCCCCGCCGCCCCCGGCTCCGCGCCCTCCACCTCCCCCGGCTCCGCGTCCGCCGAAGGGGTTACCACCGCCTCCGCCGAAGCCGCCGAATGGGTTGCCACCGCCACCCCCGAAGTTGCCACCGCCACCCCCGAAGGGATTGCCACCCCCGCCGCCGAAGTTGCCTTGGCCGCCGCCGAAGTTGCCACCGCCACCGCCGCGGCCTTGGTTCGGTTGAACCGGGGGCCGCCCGGCCAGGGCGTTGATCGTCTGTTCGATCTGGCTCGGCGTCACGCCGCCCTTGAGCTGCACGACGTCCACGACGATGCCGCTATCCTTCGCGGCGAGGTCGAGTTCTTCGACGAGCTTCTTGATTTCGAGGTAGTCGTTCTCGACGCAGTTCAGCACGATCTTGTTCGTGTCGATGTCGTAATCGACCGCCAAGGCGACATTCTGCGGCGCTGCGGCTTGTTGCGGGGCGAACGGGTTGAAGCCCGCGGTTTGCGTGCGGGTCGCCGTACGGCCCGTCTTGTTGGCGTAGACGTTGCGAATCGTCGGCACCAGGCTCGACGCCTTCGTATTGACGACGGCGATGGTCCAAGTCTTGGCGACGCCCCCTTCCGGCGGGGTGTTGTCGTCGATCGACTTCTTCAGCAGGTCTTTGATCGTCAGCATGTCGAGCGCGGAGGCCTTCACGACGATCAGCGAGTTGCTGGTCGTGTCGGCGACGACGCGGACGCGGCCGGCTTTCGGATCGGTCGGAGCACCGCCCCCGCCCGTCAGGCTCCCCAATAGCGCGAGCGGGTTGAACGCCGCGAGGCCGCCGCCGCCGCCGCGCCCACCTTGACCACCACCGGCGGCTCCCGAGGCCGGGGGACCGTTGAAGATTTCGTTGATGAGTTTGGCCGCTTCGGTCGAGGAGACGTTCTTCAGCCGGAGGATCGTGTACTGCTCTTCGCCCACGGTGCTCGGGTTCAGGTAAAGCCGGAGCAGTTCGTAGGCGACGGCAACGTCTTTTTCATTCTTCCCGCTGATGTAGATCTTGTTGCCGACGACCGTGAGCGTAATCGGGTCTTCCATCGGCTTCAACGGATCGACGAGTTGCGCGGCGATGTGTACGCGGCTATCCGGCGTGTAGCCCGATTGGCTGTTGCCCGGGATGCCGACTTTCGGGCTGGGCACCGGCGGCTTCGGCATCGGCTCGGGCTTCTTCTCTTGGCCGGGGATGACCAACTGGGCCGGTCGGCCCATCTGATTCATCATGCGGACGATTTCCTCGGCCAAGACGCCGGCGTTGGCTTTGTCGATGGTCAGCGTGCGGAAGTTGCCCGATTGACCCGTCGTTTGGCCAGCGTTGGCTTTGATGAATTCCTTGGCGGCGGCGATGAGTTCGGCCGACCCGCGGAGTAGAACGGCAGCTTCGCCGTCCGACTTGGCTTCGACGTACAAGCCGGCGCTGCCGAAGACGGCCTTCAAGCTCTCGGCGGTCTTCGCGGCGTCCAGCCCACCCGTGGAGACGACTTCCACCGCCGGCGGAGTCGTCTTGGGCACTTTCAGGAAGGTCGCGATGTCGAGGTGGTCGGCCGGGTAGCCGTAGATCATCACTTTGTCGTTGCCGTTGACCAGCGTCTTGACGTTGCTCCCCTTGAAATCGGGGGAATCCATAATCTGCTTGGCGAGCGGCTCGGCCGTGCCGGCGGAGACATCGTAGGTTTTCCAAAATGGATCGCCGCCGACGGGGCGTGCGATCTCGCCCTTGTCGATTTCCTTCACGAGCGACTGCGCGGCGACGACTTTGTTGGCCGGGCCGGTGAGTACGATGGTGTTGTTTTGGAAGTCGACGGTGATCTGCACCGTAGCGAATCGCTTTTCTTGGACGGGTTGCCGGTTGCGGTCGCTCCCACGTCCTTGATCTTGAGGTTGGCCCCACTGGCCGCCGCCCCACTGGCCCCCGCCCCAAGGACTCGAGGGGACGTCGACCTTGGTTTTGTCGTCGGCGAGGAGCGTGCGGAGTTTCTCCGCCGCGGTGCTGGCGCGGACGTGCTTGAAAGCGTAGGTCATCTGATCCGACTTGTCGCCTTCTTGCTCTTTGATGAACTCCAAGATATTGCGGATGTTCTTGGCTTTATCGACGATGATGAGTTGGTTCGTGCCGAACGGCGTGACGTCGCCGAAGACGCTGAGGAGCTTCTTGGCCTGCGGGGCGATGTCGTCCGCGACGATCGTCTTCAGCGGGATGACGACCTGCACGACTTCGGTGTTGCCGCGGCCGGGCAATTCCGCAATCGTGATTTGGTGCAGGATTTCCCGCGGGATCTTCGTTTCGGCCGGGTGAATCATGAACGAGTGTTCGCGGCGGATGATGACCCAGTTTTTCTGGGCCAGCACCTCGTTGAACAGGTCGAGCAATTGCGGCAGCGTGTACTTGTTCTCCGACTTCAGCGTCAGCGAGCCGGTCGGTTTCTCGGTGCTGAGGAAGACGAGTTTGGTTTCTTTGGCGAACCAATCGAGAACCTTGCTCCAATCCGTCCCCTCGAACGAGACGGTGTAGGTCTTCTCGACCTTGGGCATCGGCATCACCGGCATCGGCATCACCGTTTTCGGCGGATCGACGACCGGCGGTTTGTCCTGTGCGAGTGCCGGCGCCGCGAGGCCCACGGCGAGAACGGCCGGTAGCCAGCGGCGAAGCGTTCGCCACGACGGTACCGATTGACGGGACTCAGTCCGCTGCGGATTCATACGTTGCCCCCCAAAGACAGTGCGACGCGAGCGAACCGGGGCGCCCCCGGGCCGGATTGAACCGGCCCACGCCCCGCTCGGGTCCCACTCAGTTTCTGCGTGAATCGGCGGGTTCAATAACCACAGCCTACACCCAACGCAACCACCATTGTCGGAATGTGGCTATTTTTAATCTTTGCCGAGTTTACCCGCGTTGACCGGTGTGAAGCTATTTTAGCCGGAATCGATGATGGCCCGCTGAGTGAGCGGGAATAATTTCGGTCTCCGGAGCCGATTTGGCGATCTCTTCTTCCGTCAATGTGACGTCCGCCACTCTATCCGTGAGATGCGAATACGGGTGATACCCACATCGTGGAGCAGTGCCGCCAACCGCAAATCGGCTTTCCGATCCGAACCGAACGCGGGATGATCGAGGCTATCGAGCACCCGGCACAGGATGCGAAAGACGCCAAGGCTGCGGGCAAGTAGTCCTCGTCCCGTTCCCATTTTCCGACCTCTCGCAAACGAAGGTTCACCCGGCGTACAATGGCCCGATGCCTGCAGCCAGCCTACTCCGATCATCCGGCATTTTACTTCACCCGACCAGCCTGCCGGGGCCTCACGGCATCGGCGACCTCGGGCCGACGGCGTACCGCTGGATCGACACTCTCGCCGCCATGAAGCAGTCGTGGTGGCAGGTACTGCCCCTCGGGCCCACCGGCTTCGGCAATTCCCCGTATCAGTCGTACTCGGCATTCGCCGGGAACGTGCTCCTGCTATCGCCCGAAGCGTTAATCCGCGACGGCCTACTGAACCCGAGTGATGTCGAAGGGCGATCCTTCCGCGACGACCGCGTCGATTTCGATGCCGTCGCGCCGTTCAAACTCGGTTTGATCCGCATCGCCGCCGAGCGATGGAAAGCATCCGGTGAATTCGATGCCTACTGCCAACGGGAAGCGAGTTGGCTCCGCGACTACGCCCTGTTCATGGCGCTGCGAGATGCCTTCGGTGGCACGCCGTTGATTCAATGGCCGGACGATGTTCGCACGCGGAAGCCGGTGGCGCTGGCGGCACTCGAAAAGGAACTCGCCGACGAAATTCGCATCGTCAAAGTCGGGCAGTATCTGTTCGACCGGCAGTGGAATCAATTGAAGAATTACGCCCATTCCCAAGGGGTGAAGTTGATCGGCGATGCTCCGATTTTTGTCGCCGGGGACTCGGCCGATGTCTGGGCAAACCCCGAGCTGTTCTTATTGGATGCGGCCGGCAAGCCGACGGCGGTCGCCGGCGTGCCTCCGGACTACTTCGCCGAGACCGGTCAACTTTGGGGCAATCCGCTGTACGACTGGGCCGCGATGGAACGCTCCGGCTTCGCTTGGTGGATCGCCCGGTTGGAGCGCCAGTTGTCGCAAGTCGATTGGATCCGGCTCGATCACTTCCGCGGGTTTGCCGCGGCTTGGCACGTTCCCGCCACCGACACCACGGCGCTGAACGGGAAATGGGTCGAAGGCCCGAGGGTAAAGCTGTTCGATGCGATCCGCCGGTCGCTCGGCGAATTGCCGATCATCGCCGAGGATCTCGGCGTCATCACACCCGATGTCGATGATCTCCGCACCGGTTTCGGGCTGCCCGGGATGCGCGTGCTGCAGTTCATGCTCGGCGACGCGACCAATCCATATTGGCCGCACAACTACGAAGCGAACACCGTCGCGTACACCGGCACCCACGACAACGACACGACCAACGGCTGGTATGGCACGCTGAACGATTCGGATCGCCGGCAGTTGAACGACTACGTCGGGCACGCCATCGGGCAGCCGAACGAGGAGATGATTCGCTTGGCGTGGGCCAGCGTCGCGGTGTTGGCGATCGCGCCGCTTCAAGATCTCTTGGGCCTCGGCGGCGAAGCCCGGATGAACGTTCCTGGGCAAGCCAAAGGGAATTGGCACTGGCGGCTGCGACCGGAGCAATTCCCCGGCGGATTGATCGAACGAATGACGGCGCTAACGGCGCGATACGGTCGGGGTAAGGCGTGAATCGAACGGCTGCTGCGAAAGTGCACATAGGTATATACGCTCCTTTTCGTTAATGTCAAATCGAAATTGCGGATTGGTGCAGCGACGATTCTTGGAGTATCCCGGAAGGATCTGATTCCGCAGGCCACGCTCCGCATTGACGCCGTCAATTCAAGTCCTGCATTGTAGCGGCTCGTCAGAGCCGGACGCGTTAGCGACGTAGGGCTCGGCCGAGGAAAACAAAAGCAACTGGGCAACAATGCAAAACGTCGCCCAGCAAAACGAAAAACGGGGAACCGAAGTCCCCCGTTTCGCTGTTGTTTCGAACTCAATCGGCTCAGGCGACGACGGCGGCGGCCTTGCGGCGGCGGAAGGCGCGGGCCATACCGATGAGCGGCAGGCCGAGGGCGGCGAGAGCGAGCGTGGCCGGTTCCGGCACGCCCGGCGGATCGATGATAATTTGGCCAACGGGGACGTCGGTCGTCGTGATGTTGTTGTCGAGGAAGCCGTCCGAGGCGCGGTTGGTTTGGCCCGTGAATGAGTCTTCGGCTCGGTTCTGGAAGGTCGAGATCGCCCAGAAGTTGCCGAGGCCGACTTGGCCGAACTGCGTGGCGCCGTTGTAGGTCCAGGTCAGGTTCACCAAGTTGGGATCGTCAGCCGGGTTGACGAGCGGGTGCGTTGTGCCGGTCAAGCTGGCATTGAGGGTCCAGCCGGCCGGGGCGAAATCCCCGCCGGGCACGTAGCCGGCGAAGTCGTAGATGGTGAAGTAGTTGCCCGATTGCAGCTTCATGTCGGTCGGAAGCACAATCGCGTAGGTCCAGCGGAAGTTGCCCGCTTGGGGATCCACTTGCACATTCGTGGGCAGCAAGCCGGCGTTGGCCGTGCCGGTCAGGGCTACGGTCATCGCGACGGCCGCGAACAGTTTGACCAATCCACTCTTGCGAAACATTCGGTCTCCCTCCATGAAAAAAGCGACTCATCGGTGTTGGCCCGGGGTGGACTAAACCCCCGTGCCGAGTGGGTGACCGCCTCTTCCCTCCGTCGTCCCGGCGGTACCCGGTTCCGTTCTCGGGGGCAAAATAGAGTGCCCTCCCGATGCTGTCAACCTCGACTGACAAGTGCGGAATTCGGAGTGCGGAGTGCGGTATTTCCAGAGAAACGGGCCGCATTCCGACTCTTTCACTCCGCATTCCGCACTCCGAATTCCAAACTGCGCCGGCGCCGCAACGCCCGCGCCATCCCGATCAGCGGCAGGCCGAGAGCGGCCAACGCCAGCGTCGCCGGCTCGGGGACTTCCGGAACCGCCGTGGGCACCGGCACCACCGACGGTGTGATGTTGCTGTTCGGCCGGCCGTCCGAAGTCCGGTGCGTCCGCGCCGTGAAGTACGAGGTCGTTTCGGCGGCGTAGAGCGATACCGCCCAGAAGTTGCCCAAGCCCGCGCTGCCGTCCACGTTCGCGCCGTCGTAGCGCCACGTCAAATTCGGCAGGGTCGGATTGTCCGGCGGGAGCACGCCCGGCGGCACCGGGCCGACGTTGGCCGTGGTGAACACCCAGTCGGTCGGTTGGTTATTGCTACCCGTTTGGAAGCCGGCGAAATCGTAGATCGTGAAGTAGTCGCCGTTGCGGAGTTGGACATCAGTCGGGAGGACGATGGAGTACGTCCAACGGAAGTTTCCCGACTCCGGCGACACGTTGTGCGACACTGGCAACAAGCCCGCCTGCGCCGTCTGGCTTCCCGTCAAACCGATCGCCGCGGCGACGGCCACCACCATCCAAATTCGAGTCATGATCTACCCCTTCCTAGGGTCGAGGCACGGAGATGTCGTCAGCGGTGATCCCGAGGAGCGACGCAACGCCGGGGATGGTGGCCCAGTTTACGAACCCTGTCAACCCGGACTGGCGCGCCGGGGCATTGTCACAGCCGGACGCGTCAGAGACGTTTTGCATTCTTGTCCAGTTGCGATTTTTTACCTCGGCCAAGTCCTACGTCGCTTACGCGTCCGGCTCTGGCGAGCCGCCGCAATGGACGACGTCCTGCGGGCTGTGGACAAAGCCGAATTTCTCACCGGTGCCTGGAATCCGCAGCGAACCGAGTTGCGGGGCGTAGTTTATTTAAGATGATCCGAACCGAACGGTGTCGCCGGGTTCGTCCAGTCTCCGCATCTTCACAGGATTACCATGAGTACCAAGGCCTTCGCCTCGAAATCCGCCACCAGCCCACTCGCCCCGCATTCGCTGACCCGCCGGGAGCCGTTGGCCAACGATGTCGCCATCGAAATCCTTTTTTGCGGGGTCTGTCACTCCGATTTGCACCAAGTCCGCAACGAGTGGAGCGAATTTTCCCCGACGAGCTATCCCTGCGTTCCCGGTCACGAAATCGTCGGCCGCGTCACGAAAGTCGGTAAGGACGTGACGAAATTCCAAGCCGGCGACCTCGCCGCCGTCGGCTGTTTGGTCGATTCGTGCCGGAAGTGCCCCAGTTGCGCCCGCGGCCTCGAACAGTATTGCGAAAAGAACCCCACCTACACATACAACGCACCCGATAAAAATTCCGGAGGTGTCACCTTCGGCGGCTACTCCGATTCCATCGTCGTGGAGGAATCCTTCACTCTGAAAGTCCCGGCCCAGCTCGACCTCGCGGCGACCGCGCCGCTGCTCTGCGCCGGCATCACCACCTATTCCCCGCTGCGACACTGGAAGGTCGGCCCCGGCCAGAAGGTCGGCATTGTCGGCCTCGGCGGTCTCGGGCACATGGGCGTGAAATTCGCGAAGGCCCTCGGCGCGCACGTCGTGCTGTTCACCACATCGCCCGGCAAAATCGAAGACGGCAAGCGCCTCGGGGCCCACGAAGTCGTGGTGTCCAAGAACGCCGACGAGATGGCGAAACACCGGGGCAGTTTCGATTTCATCCTCGACGCGGTTTCCGCCGAGCACGACATCAATGCCTATTTGGCCCTGTTGAAACTCGACGGTACGCTGACGCTCGTCGGTGCGCCCGAGAAGCCGCTGCCCGTCGCGGCCTTCAGCCTGCTCGCGGGCCGCAAATCGTTCGCGGGATCGGGCATCGGCGGCATCGCCGAGACCCAAGAAATGCTCGACTTCTGCGCCGAGCACAACATCGTCAGCGAGATTGAACTGATCCCGATTCAGAAAATCAACGAAGCCTACGACCGGCTGTTGAAAGGCGACGTGAAGTACCGCTTCGTCATCGATATGGCCTCACTGAAGGCGTGAGGCGTGTTCGGGTGCCGTAGTCGGCCGGCTAAGCATCGGATAGAATAATTACGGATGATTATCAGCTTGGGGGATTGCCGTGCCGAAAGCGATCGAATTCCCGAATGCCGCGCCGCAATGGGTGTCCAGCCGCGATTGCGTGCGGTTTTTCGCCCTCGTCGATGGGCAAGTCCTTCAGTGTTTTGTCAGCGTGGAAGCACTGATGGATCACTTCGGTATTGGGGGCCGCGACTCGGATGAAGCCGTCCGCGCCTTTGAAATGCATCGATCTACCATTCAAGCTACAGCCAAGCGCAAGATTGAAACTGTGGAGAACATGAGGGGTTCGGAGGTATTGCTGCGCTCCGACGACTTTCCCCGACAGGCCACGACCGTTCCCTCACCACGCGTCAATCCATTGACGACCAACATCTCCTCCGCGATTCGCAAAGATCCCGCGCTGTTGAGCCAGATCGATCAAGCGAATTCCATACTGAATGAGGAATACGTAAGACCGGGAATGCGTATCACGGCGGAGTGGGATGTTCTCCCCACGTCCGGGGAACCGTTGGTTCAACTCGTCCTCAAAGATGACGAAACTGAAGCCTCTGTCAACAACCTTTTCACACGGGACGATTTAAACGACCTCCGAGCCGGCTGGTTTTCCTTCTTCCAGATCTGGATGAACCTGACCGACGCGCGCGGCAGTCGATTGCGGCAGGCATTCGGCTCCACCGTTGCGGTGGGGGAATGAACCGGTGAACGCGTCCCAACTGACGATCTACATTGACGGGTTGGCCAATGACATCAAAACGATCCGCGAAGCGTTCGATAAGCTGAACGACGAACACAAGCAAACTCTCCAATTCTTGAACGATTTACGGCGGAAATTGGAGGTCGAAAATGCCTTGCTCCAGCGCGAAGTCGAGGAACTGATCCACGCGAAATTGGAACGGCAGCAGGACCGCGATGAACGACTGCTTTTAAAACGTGAAATCGAGGAACTGAACAAATGGAAGGACGACCAAAAGAAAGAGCGAGATGAAAAATCTCGACGCATCTGGGCGTTCGGTCCAAACATCGCTGGCGCCGTCGTCACAGGGGTATTGTCCATCATCATTTCCCTGACCACGATCTTGATCGTCACTTATTTCAAAACGCCGACTCCGTGAGCCAGCCACCCGCACTCGAAATCCGATCCCTCGCCAAAACCTACCCCGGTGGTGTCGCGGCGCTGCGCCCGACGTCCTTGACTGTGGAACCGGGTGAGCGCCTGGTGCTGCTCGGGCCGAGCGGCTCCGGGAAATCGACCCTGCTCCGCTTGCTGATCGGGTTGGAAACGCCCGACTCCGGGGAGATTCTGGTCAACGGAGTCCGCGTCGATGACCTGCTGCCGCACAAGCGGGGGATCGCACTCGTGCCGCAGCGGCCGGCGCTCTACCCGCAAATGACCGTGAAGCAGAATCTCGAAAAGGTTTTGCCGAAGTCAGAACGGGCGATACCGGCTTCCACTCTCGACCTCCTCCGGCTCGGCGAATTGCTGGCCCGCTACCCGCACCAACTCTCCGGCGGCGAGACGCAGCGGGTCGTCTTGGCCAAGCTCCTGATCCGCAAAGTCGGTATTTGGCTCCTCGATGAACCCTTTTCCGGCCTCGATCCGGTCTTTCGGGCCGAATTTCGACAAGAACTCCACTTGCTACTCGGCCATTCCACCGCCACAATGATTTTCGTGACTCACGATCCGGCCGATGCTTGGTCGCTGGGCCGTCGCGTCGGAGTTTTGGGCGAAGGCGTCCTGCACTCCCTCGGCACCGCGGAAGAATTGCGAATCCGGCCCACGAACTCGTTCGTGGCCTCGGCACTCGGTCAGTTCAACCTGCTCGACGGCGGCATCGAACGAATCGCGAATCACAGCGACCCCTCCGCAACGGCGAAGTTCTTCTTCGTCTCGGAGTGCGGCTCGGTTCGGGTGCCGATTCCAGCATCGCTGGAAAAAAGTGCCGAATCGATACACCGTTTGACGCTCGGCATCAGACCCGAAGACGTTCGATCGAGCTTGGCGGAACAGTCCGCTTGGCTTCTCGTCTCGGCTGAACCGGCTGGCAGCGGATGGCTACTCACCGTAGCCCGGGGTCGCACCCGGCTACGCACGGAGTGGCGTTCCGGCTCGCCGCCCCCGGTCGGCACCCCCTTGGAATGGACACTCCCGCCCGAGCGCCTGCTCTGGTTCGACCGTCGAACCGGCCGACGACTCGACGTATGATTCGCGCCGCAACGCCGGCGCGACACCCCGGAGAAGCACCATGGCGGTTCGCCGTAAGAAAGCCGAAGTCATCGACGCCCCCAAGGCCAAAGACCACCTGCTCATGGGCAAGGAAGTCTTGAAGCTCGTCGAGGCCATGAAGGAAGAAAAACGGATCAGCCCCGAGGTGATCTTCAGCGGGATCGAAGCAGCCATCCAACTCGCGGCACTCCGGCACTTCGCCGTCGAAGAAGGCGTGATGGTGCGAATCGACCGCGCCACCGGCGAGATTTCGGCCAAGTTCGGCGAGAACGACATCGAGCCGGAAACCCTCGGCCGCATCGCCGCGCAGTCGGCCAAGCAGGTGATGATCCAGAAGATCCGCGAAGCGGAATCGGATACCGTCTTCAACGAATACGCCGCCAAAAAGGGCGACATGATCGTCGGCACCGTCACCCGTGTCGATGCCGGCACCGCCATCGTCAACCTCGGCAAGACCGAAGCCCTGCTGCCGCGCTCGGAGCAAATCCCCGGCGAAACGCACCACGTCAACGAACGCGTCAAGGCTGTCGTCTTCGAAGTCCGCAAAACCGGCCATCGCGTGAAGGTCGTGCTCAGCCGGGCCCACCCGGACTTCGTGAAGTCGCTCTTCGAAGAAGAAATCCCCGAGATCAACGACCGCACCATCGAGATCCGCGCCGTGGCCCGCGAAGCCGGCTACCGCAGCAAACTCGCCGTCAGCAGCATCGACACCAAAGTCGACTGCGTCGGCGCCTGCGTCGGCGTCCGCGGTAGCCGGATCAAGAACATCATCGAAGAACTCAACGGCGAACGGCTCGACATCGTCCGCTGGAACGACTCGCTGCAAGTGCTCATTCCGAATGCCCTGCAACCGGCCGCGATCAGCGACGTCTTCACCTACCCGCGCCTCGGTCGGGCCATCGTGTTGGTCGAAGACGACCAACTTTCGCTCGCCATCGGTCGCCGCGGGCAGAACGTCCGACTGGCGTCGAAACTCGTCGGGCTCGATCTCGAGATCATGACGCACGAGGAACTCGGCGAATCGCTCGAACGGGCCGAACGCTGGTTCCGCCAACTGCCGCATTGCGGCGAAGAGCAAGTGCAAGCGCTCATCGAAGAAGGCTTCCTGAGTTACAACGAAATCACGTTTGTGGACGGGCAGGAATTGGCCCTGTTCATGAAGCTCGAGTTGGCGCAGTGCGATGAGATCGTCGAATACGCCGAAGAATACGCCCGCATGATGGACGAAAGCGTCGAGGAAGAGCGCCGGCAGGTGGAAGAAGCGGCGGCCGCCGAGCGGGCCGCGCAAGCCGAAGCGGACGCCGTCGCGGCGGAAGCCGAGGCACTGGCCCAAGCCGAGGCGTTGGCGGCGACCCCGCCGGCCGAGGAAGTGCCCGAAGTGCCCGTGGAAGCCATCGCGGAAACCGAAGCCGTCGCAGAACCGGTTTCGGAAGAAGCGATTGTCGTCGAAGCGCAGCCGCCCGAGGAAGCGAAGCCGGAAGAAACTACGGCGTAACGGTCACGCGATTGGTTCACTCCCGACGGTTTGAGCCGCGAGCCGAGCTGCGTAAGCGCCCGGAGTATTGATCCCGGCGACGTTGGGCCATTCACCCCGCGTTGGTCACCCGTCCCAAGAACAGGACCGCATTCGACGGGACGTGCCGGATGGCGAACAGGTAGGGTCGGTCGGCGCGGAAGATCTTGTTCTGGTTCGGATCCCGACCCGGGGCGGCCGTTAATGGGCCCACGGTCACCGCCGTGGCCGCAGCAGCCTCGGTGCCTTCTTCGTTCACTTCGACGAAGGCTTTGTGCAGCACGGCGTCGATCTTCAGAATCTCGAGGCCGGTCGACATGCCCCGGAAGTCGGCCTCGTCGCGGAAGGCGTCTTTCATCCCGAGCGCGATGAGCGGAGCCTCCAAGCTGTACGATGTGTTCAACTTGAACTTCGGCAGGGTCAGTTCGACCTTGGTGTTGGGTTGCAATCCCTTCTCCGTTTCGGCGATCAGCGCGGCCGTCAGGTTCTCGTCGAAGTCCGCGAATGTGTCGGCCCGGCGCGGCAGCCAGACGAGCATCGACAGGTCTTTCCCCTTGTACGGCAACTCGATGGCTTGGTAGGCGTCGGTTTCGGTGTAGGCGAAGTCATCGAAGCGGTGCATCAGCGGAGCGTCGCGTTTCGTGCCGTCGAGCCGGTGGAAGGGTTCGACCTTAGTGTTCTCTTTCTTGAAAGCCGTGGCCCACGACCCTTTGAAATAGATGGCGTTCGTCAGCACCAGCCGCGTGCGATCCGTGAAGTTCGCCGGCGACACCAAGTTTTTGATCCGCTCGTGCGTCCGTTTTTCGACCCAACTGTTGATCGTCTTCGCGGCTGAGTCGGGCCTGCCGAAATCGACTTCGATCAAACCCGCCCCGTAGTGCTTCGATGCCACCGTCAGGAACTCTTTTCGCCAAGGCTCACCCTTCATGCCCCAAATGGCATTGGCGACCGACAATTCGTAGCCGCGCTTCCCCGGCGAGAAGGCATCGCCATTGAAGAGCGCGAAGAGCGTTTGGAAGCCGGTGTGGAGTTTGTCCGAGTCCGCCGGCAGATGCAGCACCGTCCGCATCTCGGCCAGGGTGTTCTCCTTGGCTCCGGCGCAAGTCATAGACAGCGCGGCCTCGATGCTGAATGGGGAGAAGAAGACGTTGCCCGCTACGGCGCCGAGTTTCCCGTAGAGGTCGCAGCCGAAGGCATTATTCGCCTCGGCGACCGCGGACGGATCCCCTTTGGAAATGCGGGGGATACCGATGCATCCGGCCAACGGAGCCAAGGCGGCACTCGCCAAGAACAGCCGGCGCGATGGGAACTGCATTCCGGAACTCCCGTGTGAGCAAGGTTCCGCAATAGCAGCCCCGTGGCCGAGCGCCAAGGTCGTCCCCCGTGAAATCGCATACCGTAGAGTTTCGCATTCACGGGGGGCTATCGCCCCATCACCCGGCTTTCGGCCGCGTCGCAATCGCCTTGCGGATAATCCCGAGAATCTCCTCGCGTTCGGCGCCCACCAACGGCAGCCGGGGCGGCCGCGTGAGTTCCGTGCCGAAGCCGCATTCGGCGCTGGCCAGCTTGATGTACTGCACCAACTTCACGTGCGTGTCGAGGTGCAGCAGCGGCGTGTACCAACGGTAGATGGCACGGGCTTCGGTCCATTTCCCCGCTTCGACCAAATCCCAAATCAGCCGATTCTCGGCCGGGAAGGCGTTCACGAGGCCCGATATCCAGCCGACGGCCCCGAGTAGCACACACTCGAGGAATAGGTCATCCACGCCGGCGAAAATCGGGTAGCGGTCGCCGGTGAGGTTGATGATGTCGGTGATGCGGCGCGGGTTGTCCGACGATTCCTTGATGCAGGCGAACTTCGGCTCGTCGGCCATCTCGGCGAACATCTCGGGCGTGATGTCGACTTTGTACGCCGGCGGGTTGTTGTAGATCATGATCGGTAAGTCGCACGCCTTGGCGACGCTGCGAAAGTGGGCCATCGTTTCGCGGGCGTCGGTTTTGTAGACCATCGCCGGCAGCACCATCAAGCCGTCGGCGCCGAGCTTCTGCGCGTCCGCGGCCCAACGGCAGGCGCCGGCCGTGGTGTACTCGGCGACGCCCACCAGTACCGGCACCTTCCCGCCGATGTGGGCGACCGCCGCCTTCAGCAGTTCGCACTTCTCCGATGGTTCGAGGGTCGTATTCTCGCCGACGGAGCCCATCATGATCATGCCGTGGACCCCGGCCGCGAGCATCGCATCGACATGCTTCAGCGTGCCGGGGATGTCGAGGGAGAAGTCGGCGTGGAACTGGGTGCATGCGGCGGGGAGAACGCCGCGCCAAGAGACGGTCATGGGGAAGGCTCCGGTAGAAAGCGATAGCGTATTCCGATGGTGAATGCGCGGCGATACAATGTTGCTATCACAGTGGGACTGCAAACATGGGCCGCGTCACGACGGAAGTTTCCATCTTCAACCTGCGGGATTTGTATCGAAGTCCCCGAAGGCACCCCGATACGCATCGGACAAATTCCGCTGGGTGCGATGATTGGGTCGTGGATCTGAGCGGCCAAAAACGCATCGGCAACCCGGCCCACGGCGGCGAGCACGTCATCGAGATGTTTTGACCCTGCGCATCGAGCCAGCCGAGAACCCGACCGGGGACGGCGATTGCCAGCTTCCGTAGGGCGGCATATATTTCTACCTTGGAACATATCCCCGACTGAGGAGATAGCATGGCCGAGGGGCGAGTCGAACCATCCGCAGCACCGATCCGCAAGGATTACCAGTGGACGGAGATCTTCAAGAGCTTCCAGGTCGCCCTCGACCCGCGGAAATTGCTCGTGGCGGCCGCCGGCATCCTCGTGATGTCGTTCGGTTGGTACTTGCTCTCGACCGTGTTTTACTACGCCGAGCCGGTGCGCGACAGCGACGCTTACAGCAACAAGACGATGGAAAAGAAGGTCGATAAACCGAAGACCGACAAACCCGACGAAGTGGAAATCTATTACAAGAACGCGGCCCAAGTCCAGTTCGACCGCGACCACAAACAGTGGACGACACTGCACTCGCTCGCCGGCAAGGGGGGCAAACTCCGCACCATGCCGTGGGACGACCTCCGCGGCGAAAATCCGTTCCTTTTCGCCACCAAACTCGCCGACGCACCCTCCGCCGTTTGGGGCGAGGCCGTGAAAACTTACTTGCTCTCGCAAATCCCCGTCCTCGTCGAACCGCTCCACAAACTCTTCTTGATCGTCACGAAGATCATCGACCCGGACGCCAGCACGCAAACTCGGCTGTATCTGCTGCTCTGCCTGCTCTGGAGCTTCGCCGTTTGGGCGTTCTTCGGCGGCATCATCACCCGCATCGCCGCCGTGCAGTTCGGCGGCAAAGAGCGCATCACCCTGAAGCAAGCCGTGCAGTTCGTCAGCAACCGGTACGTCTCGTATTTGCTCTCGCCGATGGTGCCGCTGATCATCATTGCGGTGATCGTCTTCGTCATGTCGATCTACGGGGCGGTCGCGCTCATCCCGATCCTAGGCGACATCGTCCTGTTCGGCATCGGCTTCCCGCTGATCATCCTCGGCGGCATCGTCATCGCCATCTTGCTCATCGGCCTCGTCGGCTACCCGATGATGTACACGACCATCAGCACCGAAGGCTCGGACACCTTCGACGCCCTCAGCCGCAGCTACAACTACGTCTTCCAAGCGCCGTGGCAGTATCTTTGGTACGCCATCGTGGCCATCGTGTACGGGGCCGCCGTGACGTTCCTCGTCATCGTCGTCGGCTGCCTCATGGTCTACCTCGGCAAATGGGCCGTGAGCCAGCCGTCGTCCGCCGTGGCGACCTCGCGCAAGCCGGACTTCCTGTTCATCTACAGCCCCAAGTCGCTCGGCTGGCAGGAGCTGATGCTGAAGGGCAGCCCGGTCGAAGTGGAAATGGGCGTCGTGAAAGACGAGAAGACGAAGCTCTACCGGCCCGATTACGTCCCCGTGAACGCGGACGCCGACAAAGCCTACCGCGACGATATGACGTGGTGGAACGAAGCCGGTGCCGGCATGGTCACCTTTTGGATGATCCTGGTTTTCCTGTTGATGATCGGCTTCAGCTACAGCTACTTCTGGTCGGCCTCGACCATGATCTACCTGCTGATGCGGAAGAAAGTCGATGAGGTCGAACTCGACGAGGTTTATATCGAAGAGCAACCGGCCCCGGCTTTGGCCCCGCCGCCCGCGCCGCCGGTTTCGACCGGCCCGGTCGGTTCGGTGCCACTGCCGACGGTGACGGCTCCGTCGGCATTCACGCCGGCTCCTCCGGTGCCGCCGATCATTCCGCCGCCGGCCCCTGCCTTGTCCCCGGCGGAGGAGGCACCACAACCGCCGGTTCCACCGATGATTCCCACGGCCCCGCCGATTGTCTGATTCGGAGTTCGAACGATTCACCGCAGAGAAAGAAGAGTACGCAGAGCAGACAAACAAATTTCGGTCACATGTTTTTGTTTGTTCTCTCTCTGCGAGCTCATCTTTCTCTGCGGTGAATCGTTCTCGGTTCCATCTCTGGGGGAAACGGATATGCCCCGCCCGATCTTGCTCTTCACCGGCCCGTTCGCCGACTTGCCCCTCGACACGCTCGCGGCCAAGGTTGGCGAGTGGGGTTACCAAGGTGTCGAACTCTGCTGCTGGGGCGATCACCTCGAAGTCCAACGCGCGCTCAGCGATGAATCGTACTGCGCGTCCCGGCTCGAACTTCTGGCCCGGCACGATCTGCACGCCACCGTCATCGCCAATCACAAAGTCGGCCAAGCGGTGTCGGATGTCATCGATGAGCGCCATCAAGCGCTCCTGCCCGACTACGTTTGGGGCGATGGCAAGCCGGCCAAAGTGCAACAGCGCGCCGCGGAAGAAATGATGGCGACTTTTCGCCTCGCCGAGAAACTCGGCGCCGGCGTCGTCAGCGGGTTCACCGGCTCGCCGATCTGGTCGTACGTCACGGGCTATCCGGCCCCGAAACCGGCGGTGATTTCCGAAGCCCTCAAGCAATTCGCAAAGCAGTGGAACCCAATCCTCGACGTGGCCCGCGATTGCGGCGTGCGCTTCGCCTGCGAAATCCACCCCGGTCAACTGGCCTTCGATCTGCACTCCGCCGAAATCGTGCTCGACGCCCTCCACGGTCGCGAGGAGTTCGGTTTCACCTTCGACCCGAGCCATTTCCACTGGCAGGGGATCGAGCCGATCGAAATCCTCCGCCGCTTCCCGGACCGCATCTACCACGTCCACGTCAAAGACGCGACGCTGACGCTGAACGGTCGCTCCGGGTTGCTCTCGGGCTATTGGCCGAGCGGCGATGCGCGCCGCGGCTGGCAGTTCCGCAGCCCCGGCCGAGGCGGCATCGACTGGGACGCAATCCTGCGGACGCTGAACGAAATCGGCTACGATGGCCCGATCGCCGTGGACTGGCACGACCCGGGCTTGGACCGCGAGTTCGGCGCCGCCGACGCGCTGCAGTTCCTCAAGCGCCTCGAGTTCGACCCGCCGATGCGGGGTCCGCAGGTGTTTCGAGGGTAAAAGGGCATTGCGGATTTGGGATTGCGGATGTCGGATTAGAATAAGGACTAGAAATGCGCTTCCCCGAATTCGATACCGTGGATTCCCTCAAATGCGAGTGGACAGACAAACTCGTCCGCGTGAAATCCGTGCCACGTGCCGACTTGACGCGCTTCGCAGGTCGCATCGGCCGCGTCGTCACGGTCAACTACAGCGGCCGGGCGGTCGTCGACTTCGCCGATGGCGGCTGGTACGACATCGCCGACTTTGCCGCCGTGCTGGAGATCGTGACCGATGAGGTCGAGATGAAGAAGTACGACGCGACCGCCAACAGCGCCCAGAAGTTCCCCGCGCGGCAGGGGTGACACTTTTCGAACCTTCTCTACTGGATTGTGCCTCTGTCGCTGGGTTTCGCGAGTGGATACTTGCTGACTTGCGGGGTCGATTCCCGCCTATTGCGGATCGGTGTCAGTATTGTTGTCGCCCTCATTTACAAGCTATTTTCCTGCAGTTTCTCATCCGAATGCGCAAGCGGCGGGAGAAATCCGAGCCGACTGAATAAGATGCCCTCAACTCCGCACTCCGCACTCCGCACTGCCCATGATCCTTCTCATCGATAACTACGACAGTTTCACCTACAACCTCGTCCAGCGGTTCGGGGAGATTTACCCGCAATTGCCGATGGAAGTGCACCGCAACGACCGGCTCAGCCTCGGGCAGATCCGGGCGATGTCGCCGACGCACATCGTCATCTCGCCGGGGCCGTGCACGCCGAAAGAAGCCGGGATTTCCAACGATGTGCTGAAGGAATTCGCGC
>JBBRUN010000006.1:0-27453 GCA_038247765.1 Gemmatales bacterium
ACCTTCAGCACCTGCTTCGGTTCGCCGTTCATGCCGCTGCCGCCGAAGGTCTACGGCAACATGTTGAAGGAGAAGATGACCAGGCTGAACGTCCCCGTCTACTTGGTCAACACCGGCTGGACCGGCGGCGGCGTCGGCGTCGGGAACCGCATGAAGCTGGCCTGGACCCGGGCGCTGCTGAAAGCCGCAATGACCGGCGGCTTCGATGGAGTCGAGTTCACCACCGAACCGAGCATGGGCCTCAGCGTGCCGACGAAGTGCGACGGCGTCCCGGAAGAGGTTCTGCAACCGCGGAACACTTGGAAAGACCCGAGCGTTTACGATGCGATGGCATTGAAGCTGAAGGGCATGTTCGACGCCGAAGCGAAGAAGTACGGGTGAGGCGATCGACGGCGAGAAGGCCGGCAACCACCGCATTCCCATCGGCGAAGAGGGCGCCCATCCGGAGAAGCACGAGTTCACCCCGCCGGCGCAGGTAAAGGCGAAGCAGGAGTCCGAGCCGATGGCGTGGCTACTGTTTTTGGACGAAAGTGGTCACGACCACAAGCAAATGCCGTACGAGGTCCGCGGTGGTATTGCGCTGCAAGATTCGCAGCTCTGGCCCTTCACGCGCGCTGTGCAGCAGTTGGAACGCGAGTGCTTCGGTTGCTCCTTGAGCCTGTTCCAGAAGGAGCTGAAGGGCAGTACGCTGCTGGACAAGAAACGCTTCCGGTTCGCGAATCAAACGGAACCGATGCCGGCCGTCGAGCGACAAAAACACGCTCAGTCCTTCTTAATGAAAGGGTTTCAAGGACTGGAACCGATCAGCAGTGAATTCTGCGCTTACGGGCAAGCCTGTATCGAGATGGCCCGTGGTATTTTCCAGCTTCTCCGCGATCACAAAGCCGTGCTGTTCGCCAGCATCATTCCCAAAGGAACCGGCCAAGCCATCGGACAAGCCGAAGAACTGCTCCGAAAGGATCAGGTCTATCTGTTGGAACGGTACTTCTACTTTTTGGAAAAGGAAAAGCAGAACGGTTTGCTCGTAATGGACGGCACCGAAAAAATGCTGGACAGGAAGTTCGTCCGTCAACTCGAAAGCTACTTCACCAAAACGAACACTGGCCGTTATCGAACGCAGTGGATCGTTCCCACACCCTTTTTCGTCTCCTCGGATATGGCGTATCCGATTCAGGCGGCGGATCTCTGCATCTACTGCATCAATTGGGGTTTTCGGATACCGACCCACTGTATGATCGAACCGGTTCGCGAGGAGATCCGATCCGAATTCGTCGATTGGATTCGGCAGCTGCAATTCCACGGGGAGGGACACAAGGACGGAAAAGTCTTTGAAATGTGGGGAATCTGCTACGTTCCGAACCCCTGTGCTCCGGGCAGGACGTAAAAAAAGAGACAACGCGTTCGGGGCCAGCCGAAGCTCTCCCCTTTGCCGAGTCTCCAATATAATATTACCTACAATCCCACATTTTGTCCACCCAATATTCGGGTTGTTTCTTTATCGCAGTTACAATCCACCCCGTGACACACAACTACGACGCCTTCGTCGTCGGCGCCGGGGCCGCCGGGTTGTTCGTCGCAATCTTCGCGGCGGAGTGGGGGCGGCGCGTGTTGCTCCTCGAGAAGGGCCGCAAGGCCGGCGTCAAGATCCTCATGTCCGGCGGCACGCGCTGCAACATCACCCACGACTGCGACAACCGCGGCATCGTCGAAGCCTTCGGCCCCAACGGCCGCTTCCTCCACTCTGCCCCCGCGGCGAAGTGGAGTTTTAAAACCGAGCGGGTGACGTCCGAAGACTCCACCCGCCCTACGGCCTCCGGCCCATTTTGTTAAACTCCAAGAATCGTTGCCAGCCGTCTTTAGCTTTCAGGTTTCGGTCATTCTCTACACCCCCCCTGCCGAAAGCAGCGAAAGCTCCGAAAGCTCCGAAAGCTAAACCTGTAGCAACGATTCTTGGAGTTTCTTCGCGACGAGCTGTTTTCGCAAGTCTCACGCTTTGCGTGACGCCGGTGAGAATCCGGTACGGGTATGGCGTCACGCCGAGCGTGACCGACCAAGCCTCCAAGAATCGTTGCTACACCCCGCACCCTTTGGAGTTGCCCCCGATTGACACCGACGGTACTATTCGGTGAGGAATCCCGTCTCGGCAGGAGGCCGAACCGTGCGCCGATACATGCTTTTGACCCTGGCCCTGCTGGTCGTCGGTTCGCTCGGTTGCTCCCGGCCTTGGATGCGCGAGCCACTGCCGTTGCCGCCGAACAAACTCCCCGATCCGCAACCGCAGGCTCCGATTCAGCCGGTGAGCGCCGAGGAGCCGAATCGGACTTTGTCGGTGCCGGTGAAGCCACCGCAGTTCGAAGTCGCGCCGGGTTCGGTGCCGACGATGCCTGGCTTGCCGAAGGCGAGCATCCCGAGTTCGATCCCCGATAGCCCGCCTTTGGCCGAGCCTTTCGCGCCGATCGGCGCGCAAGTGCCAAAGGGAGAGCCGAAAGAACCGACCGGGCCGAGCAACGTCGCGGAATCTCGCAAGCAGCTCGATGCCGCGGTGAAGATTTACGCGGGCGTCTCCGATTACGAGGCCAAGCTCGTCCGGCGCGAAGTCGTATCCGGGAAAGCGCAACCGACGGAAGAGATGACCTACGCCCACCGCAAAGAGCCGTTCAGCATCTACATGGCCATCACGGGCGAAGTCGGCAAAGGCCGAGAAATGCTGTATGTGAAGGGGCAAAACGCGGGCAAGATGATCGTGATCACCGGCAAAGGGGACAACGCCCTTCTGGGCACCGGCAAACGGATGGAACTCGATCCGGACAGCCCGTTGGTCGCGGGGAAGAGCCGCAACCGAATTTACGACGCCGGCATTGGCAAGACACTGGCGACCATCGCGAAGTACGTGGGCCAAGCCGAGGCTGGCCAGCGCCCGGTCGATACGGTGAAATGGAAAGAGGGCGTCGAAGGGATCGACCCGAAGCGGTCGCTGACGACGATCGAAGTCGCCCTGCAACCCAAAGACGAGCCGCTGCTGCCGAAGGGGGGCTCGCGGACGTACGGGTTCGACGCCGATAAGAAATCGCCATCGTACGGATTGCCCGTGCAGATCATCACGCTCGACGACAAGGGCAAGGAAGTCGAGTTCTATAGCTTCAGCGCCTTCAAAGTTCCGGCGAAACTGACGGACGCGGACTTCAGTCCCGATCGATTATCGGTGAAGAAGAAGTGAGTGCGAACCGATGATCCGCTCCCCCGCGCTGCACATCCTCTTGCTCGCGCTGGCGCTGCTCGCGTTTCACCTGTTCACCGGCCACGCGTCCGAGCCGTTCTTCAACAACGACGAAACCCGCCACACGATGACGGGCGTCTTCTTCCGGGATGCCCTCGCCGATTTCCCGGCATCGATCCGCAGCCCGAAGAGTTACGCCGAAAGATACTTCGTTCAGTATCCGGCCCTCGGATTGATCGTCTGGCCACCGTTCTTCTATGCGGTCGAAGGCTTGGCGATGGCGATCTTCGGACCGAGCTTCGCTGTCGGCCGATGCGTCGTCGCAGGGTTCGCACTGCTGATGTTGGTCTACTCGTACCGTTTCGCCCGGCTGACCGAGAACCACCTCGGCGGGCTGTTCGCCGCGGCGTTCACCGGGTTTAGCCCGGTCATTTTCATGCTGTCGCAGCGGGTGATGTTGGAAGTGCCGACACTGGCGCTCGGGCTGGTGGCAATCGTCCATTTCGAGAAGCACCTGCGCGACCGCCGGACTCGCGATGCCGCGCTCGCCTGTTCGTTCGCCGCGTGCTGTGCGCTCACGCGGTTCGATGGCGTCTTCCTGATACCGTACTTCGCCCTGCGGATTTTAGCGACGCGGAATTGGCGCGTAATCTTGACGCGGCCGGTGTTTTTTTCGATCTTCGCGGCGCTGGTGCCGACTCTGCCGTACTACTTGATCACGGCGCTCGAATACGGTCACGGGCTGAGCACTGCGGCGAACGAAGGTTTCTCGACCGAGCCGCGCGGGCCGTTGCATCTGAAGAATTGGCTCTTCTACCCCGGAGCGCTGCCGGAGTTGATCGGCGGCTTCGGCACGTCGTTCGCGCTCGCGGGTGGAATGATCGCGGTCGTGCGGCACCGGCCCACCGGCCCGGCCTTCGCACTCATCGCAGCGGTGTATTTCAGCTTCAGTCCACTGGCGGAGCTGGACGCCCGACACAGTATTTGTTGGGTTCCCGCGCTCGCGGTCATCGCTTGGTGCGGAATCGACTTCATCCGCAGCGGCTCGCGCTGGCTCGCCTTGGGTCTCGCACTCGCGCTCTTTGTGGGCATGGCGTGGGAGACCCGCGAGCAAGCCTTTCGGTACGTCCGAGGTTACGGCGACGCCGCGGCGTACGTCGTCGAACGCAATGCCGGTGGCCGGCCGCTGTTCGTCGATGGCGAACTCACCGGCTCGTTCGTTTACCACGTCCGGCTGCACGACCCCGAGCGCCGGCAGTCGGTGCTGCGCGGCGACAAATTGATTTACTCGATGCTCAGCGACCCGTCCGTGAATTACGAGCAGCACGCCGCGACGGAGGCCGATGTGCTGAACTTGCTGCACGAGTACGATCCGGAGTGGATCGTGATCGAAGATCCGATGTTCCAAGATACGCTCGGCGCGGCCTTGCTCCGCGCGACATTGAAGAATCACCCGGAGCGATTCGAACGCGTCGCCGGCATCCCGATCCGCACGAACTACGACCATTTCCAAGGTTGCACGCTGGCGATTTACCGAAAACGCGACCGCAACCCGAATCCGGCGGGTACCCCCGGTATCCGCGTGCCGGGCTTGGGGCGGCACGTGGGGAAGTGACCCATCGCGGGCGCCGTCTTCTTTCTGGCGCAATGAGCTTCAGAGTAATCCTTGGCGATGCGGGTTATTTGAAGCTGGGCTTCACTTCGCCGACTCGTGTACGTCTCGCAAGATTTCGGCGAACTCCTCCGCCGGCACCTCGCTCGGTTTCCGACCGAGCCGTTTGAAGAACAGCGTTACGAACTGGACCGATTCCTGCTCGGTCATTTCGTGCTCGCCGGTTCCGAACGCCGTCCGCGCGGTGCGGGCGTGGTTCGCGAGAGCCTCGGCATCGGTTGGCTTCGCCGCGCCGGGTTTAGTAGCGGCGGGATTCGCGGCTTTCGTCGCGCGGGAGGCGCGCAGGTCGGCGTCGGCTTCGCGGTGCTCCTCTTCGTAGTCCTCCTGAGCTTCGGACACTTCCTCGCTCCCCGCCAAATCCTTGGCGTGGCGCATGCGCGCCCGTTCGAGTTCGAGGATCGCGGTGGCCGCGGCTACGGCGGCTTTCGCATCCGCGCTGCGCAGTTGCTTTTTCAGAGTGAGGACCGCTTGGAAAACGGTATCGCTCCAGAGTTTGGCGCGTTCGCGGGGCGACTTGGGCAGTTCGGGCTCGGGCGTCTCGAAGTGCGCGGCGATGCGGTTGCGGGGTTGTGTGGCGACCATCGATGGAACTCCGTGAATTGGAACTGAGTACAAGTGCATAGATGTATATACGCTACGGCGGGCCGGAAGTCAAATCGAAACGGTGATTTTTTGGGAAGTGGCATCGCGGCGAGCCGACCCCGTCAAGGGTCGGGTGTTCGGCAACTCGCTTCGCATGCGGGCGGGCAAGAAGATTGCGAAGCGGATCCGATAGCTACAATGCGAGGGAACGGTCCGAACCCGCGAGGTGTGCGATGCCGACCATTCACGCGATCTACGAACACGGCGTCTTCCGGCCGACCGAGCCGGTGGACTTGGACGAAGCCACGGAGGTGGTGTTCGAACCTCGGGTGATCGATCCGAATTCGATTCCGCCCGCCATCGGCACAGAGCCGCTATCCGACCGGCGGCTTACCGACGGTGAAATCCGGCGGTGGCTGGACGACTTGGCGGCTTGCTCTTCCGGGGCAAGCCTCCCTGCGGACTGGTCTCGGGCCGACATCTACGATGAGGATGAACCGCGATGATCCAGCTCGTTGATAGCGGAATTTTGCTCCGGTGTCGGGCCGAATGCGGAGTAGCAGGCCAAAACCGGAATGTCTGCGATGCAGCCGCCGTCTTCGGCGCTGGCGAAGATGTTGATGTGATAGTCGATCATCTTGAAACTCCGAGGCCCGGTGATCCGCCTCAGCTTCGCAAAAGTTCGACGAACTCCTCCACCGTCAGCCCGGCGTCCGCGATGAGGGCCCGGAGGGTGCCGGTGGCGACATTCTTTCCTTTGTGAACCGGCACCGACAGGTGAAACGGGTGGCCCGGCTTCTTGAGAATCTCGTGGGATCCCGCATAGCGGTCGGTGTGGAAGCCGGCTTTGCGGAAGGCCCGGACGGCTTCGCTCCCGCCGATCCGCGGCAATTTAGGCATCGAGGGCGATCCGGAAGTGTTTGGTGTCCGCAGCGGGTACGGGATCCGCCGCAATCTTCCAAGGAACCGCCAAACCGGCGTCTTCGTAGGAGGCGATCACGCCCGCCGCCGCCTCTTTGATGTTCCCGATGGCTTCCTCTTCACTATCTCCGCAGCTCGCCACGCCCGGCAGGTTGAGGGCGACGATGGAATATTCGTCTTCGTCCGCGTCCTTCGAGACGGCGACGTGGAGTTCGATGGGCGCTCGGGGGCGGGTAGGAAACAAGGCCGCGGGATCGATCCGGGCTTCGGGTTGCGTGTCCACACTCATGGCGATGGCTCCTGGGCGTGCCGGTCGGAATGCAGTTTAACCGATGCCCCACCCTGTGGATACCCTCGGCTTCCCGCCAGCGAGCTGTGCGGCTCGGTCAAGGGGCTGGAGGTAGCCGTGAGCGAGCCTACGCCGCCCGCTCCTGAACACCCGGCTCGGCTCCCAAGAGCAACATCAATGTCGAGAACGCTCAAACCCGGCAAGAAGAGTTCCAAAAGGCCGAGGCAGCGATGAGGCTCTGAGATCTGTCCCCTCCTACAATACCCACCCCAGCAAGCCTCTCTCCGGATCCGCTATGACGACCCACTTCACCGAACTCGTCGAGACCGCCGACGACTCCCTTTACACTCTCACTACCACCGTGCGCGGGCCGGCGGGGAAACTGCCCCTCACCGATGATCTCCTTCGGCATTCGCCCAGCGGCGACCTGTTCGGCTGGAGCCAGAACGTCGGCATGGGGCTGAACCCGGCGCTGCTCGGCCGCAAGGAATTCCTGATCCTGAGTACCCACGGTGGACTGCGCGCCGAGGACGGTTCCCCCATCGCCCTCGGTTTCCACAGCGGGCACTGGGAGGTCGGGCTGCTCGTGAAGGCGGCCGCCGAGGAGTTCCAGCGGTTGAAGACGATCCCCTTCGCCGGGGCCGTCACCGATCCGTGCGACGGCCGGACGCAGGGGACGCCGGGGATGTACGACAGCCTGCCGTACCGCAATGATTCCAGCATGGTGATGCGGCGGTTGATGCGCAGCCTGCCGACGCGCGCCGGCGTCATGGGCGTGGCCACCTGCGACAAGGGCCTGCCCGCGATGATGATGGCCCTCGCCAGCCAGCACGACTTCCCGACGATCCTCATCCCCGGCGGCGTGATGCTCGCGGGGGAAGCGGGCGAGGAGGATACCGGGAAGGTTCAATCCATCGGCGCCCGCTATTCCAACGGCGAGATCACCCTCGATCAAGCGGCGGAAGCGGGGTGTCATTCGTGCGCCTCGCCCGGCGGCGGCTGCCAGTTCCTCGGCACGGCCGCGACTTCGCAAGTGATCGGCGAAGCGCTCGGCCTGAGCTTGCCGCACTCGGCGCTGTCGCCGTCCGGCCAACCGATCTGGCTCGACATGGCTCGGCGCTCGGCGAAGGCGCTCGTGTCGATGCAACAGCGCGGCATCACCACCAAGCAGATCCTCACCGACGGGGCCGTGCGCAACGCCCTCGCCGTCTTCGCGGCCTTCGGCGGTAGTACGAATCTGTTAATTCACACGCCCGCCATCGCCTTCCACGCGGGGTTGAAGCGGCCGACCATCGACGATTGGAACTTCTTCAACCGCGCCGTGCCCAGGTTGGTCGATGCGCTGCCGAACGGCCCCATCGGGCACCCGACGATCCGGGTATTTCTCGCCGGGGGCGTCCCGGAAGTCATGTTGCACCTGCGCGAACTCGGCCTGCTCGATCTCGATGCGCTCACCGTCTCCGGTGAAACGCTCGGCAAGGTGCTCGACTGGTGGGAAGTCTCGGATCGGCGCAGGAAGCTGCGCGGGCTACTGGAAACGCGGGACGGCATCGATCCCGAGACGGTCATCATGAGCCCGGAGGGTGCCCGCAAACGCGGCCTGACTTCGACCGTGACCTTCCCGCGTGGCAACCTCGCCCCCGAGGGTGCCGTGATCAAGTCGACGGCCATCGACCCGAGCGTCGTCGATGCCGACGGGGTCTACCGGAAGACCGGCCCCGCCAAGGTCTTCACCACCGAGAAGGCGGCCATCGCGGCGTTGAAAGGCCAAGGCGACAGGCAAGTCGTGGCCGGCGATGTGCTCGTGCTCTGCTGCCGGGGGCCGATGGGAGCGGGGATGGAAGAGACCTACCAAGTGACGAGCGCGCTCAAGTTCCTGCCGTGGGGCAAGCAGGTGGCGGTGCTGACCGACGCGCGATTCAGCGGCGTCAGTACGGGGGCCTGCATCGGCCACGTTTCCCCTGAGGCGCTCGCGGGCGGGCCCATCGGTAAGATCCGCGACGGCGACATCGTCGAGATCGTCATCAACCGCAACCTGCTCGAAGGGACGGTGAACCTCGTCGGCGATGCGACCGGCGTGAAAGGAATCGTGTGGGGCACCGAAGAATTAGCGAAGCGCTCGCCGCGCCCGGACTTGCACCCCGACCCGGCCCTGCCTGCCGACACGAAGATGTGGGCCGTACTACAGCACGCCAGCGGTGGGGTCTGGGGCGGCTGCGTCTACGACCCGGATGCGATTGCGGCGAAGTTGGGGGTCGGGTGAATGCGTCGAGGTGCGAAGTTTATTTCTCTTTCTTTTTCACGGTTTTGACCCGCTCGAAGGATTCTTTCAGGCCTTCCGGGTCTTCGAACTGCAGCTCGACTTCGTTGAGTTTCAAGATTTTGGACACCTCGCCGCGGGCTTGTTGCCCTTCCCCGATACTCCAGTCGATCGAACCGTCCGGGTACTTTTCGTCTTTGTCGGCCGTCTTGTATTTGCCCTTGGTGATGATCGCGTCGCGATCCGGATACTGCCGGTGGAATTCGAGCGCGCCGTCCTTCTTGAAGTGGATCGTGAACTCGTAGGCCGGTTTCACGCCGGCGTCGGTTTTGACGAGCCGCCATTCGCCCAGCAGTTTTTCCGGGAGAGTCTGCTTCGCTTCTTTCGGAACCGGAGCGGCGTTCGCCCCGACGCCGAACAGGCCGACCACAGCCAGAGTCAGAATTGCGCGCATGGGTAGCGTCCGCCAGTTCGAGTTTGAGTTGGTAGTATTGTACCCGCGTGCAACCGTCGCTGTCGAGCGCGATGGCGGAAGCCCTGTTCGACAGGCGGGAAACTCGACTTGACCGAAGCCGGGAAAAACCGGACGATTCCCCAGACCGGTTGCGCACCCGCTTGCAGGACACCCACCATGGCCACGGACACGGCCCACGACGTCACCTTCACATTGGTCGAATCCCCCGCGCCGCGCGAACCCGCGGCCCCCCGCCGCAAGAACTACTGGCAACTGCCGCTGTTCGTGCTCGGCGCCATCGCCGCCATCGCCGCGTGGCGCGCATTCCCGCCGCAACCGGACAACCCCGCCGATCGATTCCAGAAAGATTTGGTCGCGCTCAAACAAGCCGTGGATCGCAAACCGATCGATGCCGTTACGCTCGCCGAGGCCACCGCCAAAGTCGAAGGGAACTACGAAAGATACCCCGCCGACGCGAACCAGTCCCGCTTCCTCCTCGGCTCGGCCCACGGGTTCCTCGCCGAATCGGACGGCGACGCCGAGCATTGGAAACAAGCCGCCACCTACTTCGCCAAGTGCGACGCCCTCGCACTATGGGACAAAGCCGACCAAAGCCGCTGCGTCTTCCGTTCCGCCAAGGCTACCGCCGCCATCGGCTCCGGCAACCCCGTGACCCTGATGCCCGCGCTGCTCGCCGTACCCAGCGGCGAAGACGTCGGCGAACGCTCGCGGCTCATCGCCGAAACCTGCCTCCGGCTCAATCCGCCCGATTTGAAGCGCGCCAAAGAAGAACTTTCCGCGTTCCTCGGCGGATCGCAGCGCAGCACCTCACCCGCAGCGGCGAAGTACCGGTTGAAGCTTTCGGAACTCTGCCTGCTGACGAACGAACCGGACAAGGCCCGCGCTTGGCTCCAACAGATCGACAAGAACGCCGCCCCGGACGTTCAAGCCTTGGCGAATGTCCAACTCGCCCGCCTGGCGGCCTCCGAAAACAACTGGCAAGATGCCGTCGGACTGTTCGCCGCCGCCCAAGCGACGCCCGGTTTGCCCGCCGACCAACTCGGCATGATCCGCTACGAGACCGGCAAAGGTTACCTCGCGCTGAAAAATACGGTCGATGCGGTCGCCTACTTCGAACGCGCCGCCGCGGAGAATGGCCCGGCCGGGCTGGCGAGCCATGTCAAGCTCGCCGAGTTGGCCGCCCGCGATCCGCTGTTCAAAGGGAAACGGGCCGCGGCGGCCGATCAACTCGAAGCGGCCGTGAAGAATTTCAAGCCCGGCGCCGAATTCCGCAACGCCCACGTCAGCCTCGACGACGTCCGCAACGCCTTCGAAGAGACGATGCAAATCTGCTCGATGGAAGGGGACTTCGCAACGGGTCTGCGCTGCATCGCGGCCTACGGAGCCGTGTCGCTGCCGGGGCGAGACCGCGAGCGGAAAGCCGAGTGCTACAGTGCATGGGCCACGTCGCTCGGTGCGCAGTCCACGCCGGATGCCGCACTGCTGGCCAAGGAAAAATGGAAGCTCGCGGCCGACGAATACGCGGCGCTCGCGGCGGCGCACCCGATCCCCGCCGGCAAGATCGACTTCTACCGCCGCGCCGCGGCCAGCTTCCGCGCCGCCGGCGACGACCGCGCCGGCCTCGAATTGCTCGAACAACTGCTACTGGTCAACGGCGCCTCGGCCGATCAACTCGCCCCGGCCCACCTCGAAATCGGCGACGCTTTGTTGGGCCAGAAGAAATTCGCCGAGGGCGTGGAGGCGTACAAGAAAGTCATCGCCGCCGGCGGCCCCACCGCAACGGTCGCGCAAGTGAAAGTCGCCCGGGCCTACCTCGACGAAGGCCGGCGGAAGCAATCGTCCCCGGCGACGGCCACCGAGGCCAAGGGGTTGATCGATCTGGCGAAGAACCTGATGACGCAGATCGCGAACAAAACCTACGAAACAGCCCCGGAGCGCGAAGCCCAACAGGAAGCCCTCTACGACCTCGGCAAGGTGCTGATGCCGACGAATCTGCCCGAATCGGAGGCCCGCTTTCGCCAACTGGTGCAGTCGAATCCTTCGGGCGTATTCGCCGAGCGCGCCAAGCTCTATTTGGGCAGTTGCCTGCTGCTACTGGCGCGGGGCGAGCACAAAGGGGGCACGCCGCCGGCCGACGCCGAACGCAAACTGACCGAAGCCCTCGGCGTATTCGAGTCGCTGGCCCAATCGAAGACCCCCTACATGCAGGCCCAAGCGGATATCCGCGTCGTCAACGCGACGCTGTTGTTGAAGCGCTACGACGACATGCCGAAACTCTGCAACGGCACCGCCGAGCGCTACAAGAACAAGCCCGAAGAGCTGATCGTGCTCGGGATGCTGTACGCATCGTACTTGCGGGCCGATCGCACCGAACTCGCCGGGCGGACGCTGACCCGCATGGAAGAAACCTTCGCCGCCATGCCCGCCGCCGCATTCACCGGCGGCATGGAGGAGTTCACCAAAGGCTACTGGCAGAAGTGGTTCGACCAAGTCAAAAAGCGGTGAGTGGGTTTGAACACTCCCGGCAACAAATCGAGTTAAGCGAGAACACCCACACCCTCGCGTTAACTCGTTTCCAAATGCTTAACTCGACGCCAGTCGTTTAACAGACCAAGCCCGGCAACGACTTGTGTCGAATCCCTTCGCTTAACAGATCGGGTCAATCCGGCGGCGACGCGAATTCTCCGCCGGCGCGGGTGGACAGAGCGGGCAAAATGGAATCGGCGGAGTAGGCGAGAAACCGCACCGAGCCATCGGCGAAAGCGAAGTTGCCGCCGCCGGGGTGCAGGCTCCAGAAGTGAAACGTGTCGCACGGATTTTTGATGGCGCCGCGGGCGAACGCATACGGCCCGGCCGGGCACGATTTGTAATCCGCGCCGAAGTTGCGCTCGCGGGCGCCGAGGATCATTTCGCCGATGCCATCTTTCGCGGCGCCCCAACCGCGGTACCACCAGCCGATGCGGAACTCGTTCGACGGCGGCCGCTCGCCGATGAGGATTGTGTTACTTTGTCCATCTATGATGTCGGCGAACTTGACCTTGGAATCGGCGAAGAGCGAGCCGTCGTTTTGGAAGCCGTTGCGGCCGACGACACCGAGGTACGAAGTGGATGCGATCGCGATCGTCGGCGTCGAGGCTTGCGGGGCGGTCAGACGCCCATCGCTCGGGCACAGGAACGACGGCACGACGGTGGCCAGTAGCTCGGCGTGCGCCGGGTAGCCGTAGAACTCCCGGCGGTCCGGGTCGGATTGGAATGCGGCTTCGATTTTACGCCAGAGGGCATCGCGTTCGAGATGCGGCAGCAGTCGGGCGGGCCAGCCGAGGTAGACGAGTGATTTGGGGTCGGCATCGGACGTCCACCCGGCGGGGAGTTGGTGTTTCACGTCGTGGTACGAATGGGCCGCGAGGGCGAGTTGGCGGAGTTTGTGTTGGCATTCGGCCCGCGCCGCCGAGGCCCGCACCCGCTGCACCGCCGAGATGGTGACCCCCACCAGCGCGGCGAGAATCGCAATCACGACGAGCAGTTCGATCAGCGTGAGGGCGCTGCGACGGTAGTGGATGTCAATCAACAATGGGTGCGACGGCGGCGGGAGGGCAATAATGCTGTTCATGTGGAAAATCAAATGCGTCTCCCGTAGGAAGCCCCGTAGGGCTCTCAAAGTTACTCGCAACGATCTCTCTATTTGCTTGGCCACCCACACAGCGTACTACTCCCTGTTCATATCGCTGTTCCAAGTAGTCTTCTCTGGGCAGAAACGGCACTTCGGCGGGGTCCGAGCTCGTACACCAATAATAATTCCCTTGCACAACGTCGACGCCATTGCTTGGCACCGCCGTTTTCACAGCGTATGTTTCCATCCCAGATCGCCGGATGAAGCCCACCCAGCCGTAACCTTCACCTTCGGCGGTCAACTTCCCATACCCGTAGATTAAGGCGCATTGGCATGCCCCGCACGCCTTTTTGAGTTCGAACGGTACCGGGGCCCCGCGGGCACACTTCTGAGTTGTAGAAAGCGAACCGATTGCGATGAGCCCGACCAGAAACGAACCGATGGCGCAGGGAATTTTCGCAAGTGTCATTTAATCCGCTCCGATGAGGGTTTAGAAATCCGGTTGGATTTAAGATTGCGGGATTTTTGAATTCTGAAAAGTGTGATCAATGCAAATATGACGGAAGCCGCGATACATCCACGATATGCCCTCCACCAGTTTTGCGAGACGTCGAGTGGCCGCAAACTACCATCTTCGACCACGTTGAAGCGTTCCAAGACTGGATATTTCGGATTATCGACGTCGCCCGGTTCGTATTTCATTTTTCCGGCGATCATTCCGGGTTGGGGCGACAGAGCGGTCACAGAATCTTCAAAGACCGACGAATAGTCGATCTTGTTAACTGATATTATGAATGTTTGAATTGGAACATCATCCGCTTGGGTTTTGTAAGTCCATCCGGTTAGTACGTAGCGATCAACGCGACGTGTGTATTGCAACGATGTTGTACTACTGATTTTGCCGCGGATCAATTCGATCCAACGAATCAACGCATAATCTTTATTGGGATCGAAGCAATATCGGGCGATATTATCTGCCGCTTTGCTCGGCTGCATGATCGTGTCGAGCCAGAGTCCGGACGACGGTTCGGCAACCCCTTTAGCGACCTTGAATGTATCCGCGTTCGCAGCGACATCGTACGTATGGAATCGACTTGGATATAACGGCCGCTGGTTTGCGGCAGGCAACACACCATGGCTCATAAATAACGGTCTCAATTCCATCGGCAAGCCGTGCGCGCGGAGATCGCCTTCGAATTCGCCGTAATCCGACGCCGTGGCAGTTCCCGGTTTTGCGTTCGTCGGCACGCCGTTGGGATAAACGATCGATCGCAGAACTTTCCCGTCGAAAGTGCTTGCGCCGCGATAAGGACGTATCCCCAATCGTGCATTCTCATAGTATTCGCCACTGTAGTCCCATCGATATTTTCCCGAAGTGAAGTCGACGATGCCGTTTCGAATCTGCGCGTATTTGATGGGTGCGATCAACTCGTCTTTCTTAGTCTGTCGATTCCAACGACTATGCGTTACGACTTCGACGGACAGTTCGCAGGTTATGACTTTTGTGGCTTGTTTAACTTTTGCAAGCTTGGCGATGACGTCTTCCGGCTTCTGAGCTGAGGACACGCCGCAGTACGCAAAAGAGATGAACACTATGTAGAAGATGAACTTGATCATGGTGATACTTTCCCGCGGGCCATGGTGCAGGAAACACGGGCGACTGCGGATTGCTTCTGGCCCGTCGCTAACTTCCAACTCATTTTCAGAGTACTCTCGCAATAGCCAGCCTTGCCATCGCCAACGGGTCGCACCCGCACACTCCATTTTCCGTAGCCACTATCTGCTACGCAAATTGCGAAACTGGCCGAATCGCACTGCGCTACAAAATGTACAATCGGCACGTGGGCCGTAACAGCGAGCGTGCGATAGTTGGGCTGTTGACTTTCCGCATCCAGTTCCCCAAAATGTATATTTGCATGGTTAAATGTTACCGCGCTTCTCGCAATCCAATTGATTGTCATCACCGTTTGCTTCTCAGTTCCAAATACAATTGGCCAAATCTCTATACTGTATTTCCTATGCACCATGCCCAGCTGATGCGGGGCCCGCCGCGTCAAATCCATCTTCACCGACACATTGGCTGTGCCATTGGCGGGCACGGTCAGTCGGCGGGGGGGAATCTCGCCGCAATCGCAGCTCGTTTCGAAGTCCAATATCTCGATCGGCTTGTCGGTGCTGTTGGAGATGGGGATCGTCAGTACGGCGTCGCTGGTTTCCCAAACTTCGCCGAGGTCGCGCTTGTCTTCGGCGACGTAGAGCGGAGGCAGTGGCGCCATGGCGGGCGTCGTCACCGCCGGCTGGGGCCAGATGGCCCGCACGGTGGCAATGCCGGCCACCACCGCTATCGCGATGCTCGCCACGGCAATCGGTACCGGCGTCCGCATCCGCATGCTTGGCCCCCCCTTGCGAACGTCTCACACCACCACCAGTCTCCGGGGGATGCACGCCGATTGCAAGCTTGGCTGGCAAGAATTCTGAAATTCTTCCCAACCCAAAAGCCGAGCGAATTCTTCACCCGATGCCGTCCGGCTGGCGGTGGCCTCGGCGACGATGAGGGAGTTGATTTGCGATGGGTTCGAAATCAGTCCAGCATCGCCAGCAACTTGGGCGCGAAGATGATCGCGCCGACCGCCACCGATCCGAGGCTCGCGAAGAGCACCGCCCCGGCGGCTTGATCGAGGCACCCGCGCATGCGGCTCTTCGCGGCGTCGTCGAGCGCGTGAAATAACGTCTCGACGCTACTGTTGAACGTCTCCGCCGCGAACACACCCGCGATGCAGCCGATCAGCAGACACCACTCCCCGGGCGAACACCGGAGCAGGCCCGCCAGAATCAACACGCCCGACGCCACAGCGAGGTGGACGCGGAAACTCGACTGCTCGCGGATCGCTTGCGCGGCGCCGGCGAACGCTTCGGCGAATTTGCTCCTCCAGCGTCGACGCGTCGGCATGGTGGCTCACCGTTGGAGGATCGAACCGATCTGTTGGCCGGGTTGCCTGGCGATCGCACCGTTCGGCAACAGCAGGATTTGGAAGCCGAAATTGTTGACGATCGCGCTGTAAGTCAAGCCGATCGAGAGCGTGAGGTCGGTGCCGGTGCGGTTGAACGTCAGCGAACTCGCCTGCGCGAGTTGCGTACCGAAGTCGAAGACGTTCGTCGCCGTGACGCTGTATTTGCTGTTGAGCTGGTACCCGAGCGCGACGATGAACGCCTTGCTCCTCACGGGGTCGACGTGGCGGTAACCCAAGTACAGGTTGCTGCCGTCGGGGCGGTTGTAGAACGCGCCGACGCTGAAATAGCGCGCGGCCGGGTCGAATGGATCGACCCAACCCGACGAGCTGAGCGCCGTGCGGTCGCCCCAGTTCCAGACGAAGTTGTATTCGAGGAACGCCAGATTCTTCCCGAAGTTGTCCCGCTCGGCCACGGGGTAAAACGACGCGGACAAATCGAGCGACATCCAGTCGATGGTGTGGTCTTGCCCCGGCGCGCCGCGTTTCGTCTGCAAGCGCTGCCGGACTTCGGCTTGGACGACCTGCAGCGTGTCGAGCGTCTCCGGGCGGTTGTCGAGCACGCGCCGGATGGCGTACTGCTGGGCGTCGAATCGGGGGGATGTCCGCAAAGCGATACCGTCGGCCCCCGGCACGTACAGCTCCGCCTGCGAGCGGAACGCGCGGGTCGATAGGTCGGTGCTATCGTCGTTGAGCCGGTCGAGCAGCGGCAAGTTGGACGTGGAGCTGCTCGCTTGGGCCACGTAGTAATTCGCGCCCCATTCGACTTTGTGATTCAACCCGCGGACGTTGAAGAGTTCGCTGTTGACATCGGCGTAGAGTTTGGAAAACGGGATCGAACCCCGCAGGCCACCGGCGCCGAGGATTCGCCCGCGATCGTCCCCCGTGAGGTCGCGGGAATAGTAGCTCGTATCGACGACGCCGTAAGGCTCGAATCGCGCCGGGCCGAGGTCGAAGGGGATCGACAGCCGCTGGTTCCAATCGACGCGGGCCGTATCCACCGGAACCGCTTCGGTCGGTACCGTGGGCAGCGGAAGTTGCGAAGCCGGCCGGAGCAGGGCGTACCCCGCCGAGGCGCGCGAGCTGTACAGGAAAATATCGAAGACCGACTCCCCCGTGAGCGCGGCATCGACGCGCGGCAGCCACTGCGTCTCGGTGACCCACGGCCGGTTCACGTTCACTTCGCCGAGGGCCGACCACGAGAAATTCCCGGACGCCCCGTAGAGGTAGGCGAACGTCTCGTGGTTCGGGTCGGTGTCGTAGCGGAGTTTGTAGTATTGCTCGTAGAAGTTCTTATCGCTGAGGTATGCCGCCTGCCCCATCACGCGGGCGTAGGTGGTGCCGTTTTCGAACAGATCTTGGTTGTGGGTCCAAATGGCGTGGCCGCGGAAATTGGCGTTCCTGGGCTCCCGCCCGCGGAAGCCCCCCAGCACATCTTCGCCTTTGTCGTAGATACCGTACGCTCGGAAGTTCCCCGAGTTCGGCATCGAGGTGCCGAAGGAATCCAAATAGGTGTACTCGGTGCCCAATCCCGGGCCGCGCAGGCTCAGGTAGTCCGCTTGGAGGCTCCAAGTCGAACCCGGCGCGCCCCGCACCGAGAGCAGCTTGTACATGTCGAACGTCGCCGACGCGGTGAAGCCGAAGATATTGTTGTTCCCGACGCTGAGGTTCGTGAACGGCCCGGTGGGTTCGCTGAGGTCGGCCTTGTACTTCGGCCAAGCGAAGAACGGCACGCCGAGGATTTCGAACCGGTTGCGTTCGGCGATAATGTCGCGCTGTTGTCCGTACTCGATTTCGCCGGTACCGGCTTTGCGATAGGGGCGGCCGAAGATATTCCGCCGGACGATGTTTTGCTCGGTCAGGGTCGCTTCGCGGCTGCGGATGGTCAGCGCCGGGTCGGACGGGCGCTTGCTCGAAAAGACGAGTGTGTCGAAGGCCCGCCATTCTTTGGGGCCGAGCCGCCAGATTTCCGGCGATCGTATGTGCACGGGATCGAGCCCGGACGCCATCGCCGTTTCCAGATCGGCCCCGATCGCGACCGCCCGGCTTTTGTCCAAGTCGTAGTAAAGTTCCTCCGCGCGGATCGTCTGCACTTCGGATCCGCCGGCATTGCGGGTTTGGACGACCACGTTCCCCGAGCAGTACAACTCGATGGTCATCTTCTGCGGTTTTTCGCCCTGTTTCTTGTCCGCATCGGTCCGCTCGGTGCGGATGCCGCCCAAAATATCGGTGCCCTTCTTGGCACCCTTCACCCAGATCACGGCGTTGTCGGTGGCAAACTCGATCTCCTGCGCCGGCCGCCCCGGCGCGTCCGGGAGCATCACGACGTTGACCTTCAACCCGCCGGTGTAGGTGATGCGTTGCACGTCGTCGCCGATCGGATCGACGATGTAATCGTTCAGTTTGCCGTAGCGCGGGGCGAAGCGGATGACTTGCTTGGTCGAAGCGGGCAGCGTCACGCTGCTGCCGTCGGGCAAGATCACTTCGGGCGTCAAGGGCGTCGTGAGCGCGGGCGGCGGCAACGGTCCGAGCGGAGCCGTCGGCTGCAGAACCGTCCGCGTCGTGGTGCCGGGCAGCGGATTCGGAATGGTCAGCAGTTCCGAAGGTGTCGCTTCGGCTTCGAAACTCGGCACGGGGGGCAAAGGCGACCGCGGCGCGACCGGGGTCGATTGGGCGCGGAGTGCCGCCGAACCGTCCCAAGCGGCGAGGGCCGCGGCGCACATGATCCACGTCCAGACTTTGCCGGGCCACCTTGCCACACTGCCTCCGTCGATCCCGTGGGTCCATCCGTGGGGTCGCGGACTATAAACCGAATGCGAATCCTGTCAAGCCTGAGAAGCGGATTGCGGGGTGGGGGTGGCCCGACTACCCCAACAGCCCGTAATTCACGAGCGTCTGGCGGACCTTGGCCACGCCGGCGTCGTCCATTTCGCACATCGGCAGGCGCATCTCGTTGCTGGCGCGTCCCAGTAACTTCATCGCCGTCTTCACCGGGATCGGATTCGTCGCCACGCTGAGCATATCCCGACAGAGCGGGAACAATTTCCGGTGCCAGATCAGCGCTTCGGCGTGCTTCCCGGCCGCGAACGCCTTCACCAACGCCATCATGTCGCGCGGCACGATGTTGCCGACGACGCTGACCACGCCGATGCCACCGATGCTCATGAGCGGCAGCGTGAGCGAATCGTCGCCGCTGAGGATGCCGAGGTCGCAGATCGCTTGGATCTGCGACGCTTGATCGAGCGAGCCGGTCGCTTCTTTCACGGCGATGATGTTCGGATATTTCTCCGCGAGGCGGGCCATCGTCTCCGGGGCGATGTTCGACCCGGTGCGGCCGGGGATGTTGTAGATCACCTGCGGCAGATCGCACGCATCGGCGACGGCGCCGAAGTGGCGGTAGTAGCCTTCTTGAGTCGGCTTGTTGTAGTACGGGCCGACTTGCAGCGTGCCGGTGGCGCCGCTCTTCTTCGCGGCCTTGGTCATGCGGATCGCTTCGGCCGTGTTGTTGCTGCCGGTGCCCGCCATGATCTTGATGCGCCCGGCCGCGTGTTCGCAGACGAACGCGACGATCTTTTCGTTCTCGTCGTGGGTCAGAGTCGGCGATTCGCCGGTGGTGCCGCAGGGGGCGAGGGCGTTCGTCCCCTGCTCGACGTGCCAGTCGACTAGGCCGCCGAGCGCGTCCCAATCGATGTCGCCGTTGGCGAAGGGGGTGACGATGGCGACGGTGACACCGGCGAAGAGTTCGCCGCGGGAAGCGGGCATGGGAATCTCGAACGGGGCGGGGAATTTCGAATGCCATTAGCCTACCGAATGGCCCGCCTGCCGGACACGACTTTCGAGGCCCGTTCGCCGCGTCACTTCTTCGCCAGACCGGCCGTCGGGTTGTCGATGATTTTGAACGAATCGAAGAACTGGCGCGCTTCGGGCGAGTTCGCGGTCACGCGGTTGCCGACGATGCCGTAGTGGTACAGGGTGCGCCCCGCGACCACGGCCCGGAGCTTGGCGATCTTCTCGCCCTCTTTGTCGCCGGGCAGTTTCAAAACGCCTCGGCGACGTGGATCAACGTGAACGACGCCGATTTCGTGCTCCAACTCGGCTCGCCCTGGAAAAGGACTTTGAAGTTGCCTTCGGTGGAAGCGTACATCGTCAGCGGTTTATACTGGACGGGAACTCGGCAGCCGCCACAGGCCAGCAATCCGACGAGGCCGAACGCGAGCAATCCCGTGCGCACGACGAATCTCCGATGGGTGAAAACGGATTTTCCAAACCGTGGCACAACCCCCGGTGGGTGCGCGATTCATCGACATTAGGATCACCCCATGTTTTTCGGCTACAACACGAACGGCTTCGCCCACCACCGCTTGGACGACGCCGTCGGCATCCTCGCGGCGCAAGGTTACCGCGGGATCGCCCTCACGCCCGACGTGCATCACCTCAACCCCTACGAGCCGGATTTCCCGGGCCGCATCCGCGAATTCGCCGAGATGCTGGCCGAGAAAGATTTGCGCTGCGTCGTCGAAACCGGGGCGCGGTTCTTGTTGAACGCCCACTTCAAACACCAGCCGACGCTCGTGTCGAAAATGCCCGAAGATCGCGAGTACCGCTTCGAGTTCCTCAGCCAGGACTGCGTGGCGCTGGCCCGCGATTTGAACGCCGATTGCGTGAGTTTTTGGAGCGGTACCGCCACCGACGACGCCCCGCCGCACATCGTGATGGACCGGCTCGTCGATCAATGCGTGCGGCTCGCCGACTTCGCCGGGGAGCGCGGCGTGAAGCTCGCGTTCGAGCCCGAACCGGGGATGTTCCTCGACACGATGGAGAAGTTCGCCGAACTCCACGGCCGCGTCAACCGGCCCAACTTCGGCCTGACTATCGACATCGGCCACTTGGTCTGCCAAGGCGAGGTGCCGGTGTCGGCCCAATTGGTGAAATGGAAAGATTGGCTCTGGAATGTGCACATCGAGGACATGGTGCCGGGCGTGCACGACCACCGGATGTTCGGCGAAGGCGCCGTCGATTTCCCCGATGTTTTCGCCGGCCTCCGCGCCGCCGGTTACGACCGTGGCGTCTACGTGGAGCTCAGCCGGCACAGCCACAACGCCGTCGCCGCCGCCCGGCAATCGCTGGAGTTCTTGAAAGCCGCGGGAGCGATGGAGTAAGAACAATCGGACGTCTGAAGTCTGTCATCTGTCTTCATCCCTCGCTTTAGTGGTTTATTGCAGGTGATAGGTGTCGTCGAAATCGAGTCCCAACGGGACGACAGAAGGTAGCCAGGGGTGGAGCGAAGCGGAACCCCTGGAGTTCGGGAGGTTGGTTACTTGGACCCCAACGGGGTGACCTCGATTCGGAAAGGGTTGGCCCCGTTGGCGCCGAGTATGCTTATTTTCATTCCCAGGGGTTCCGCTTCGCTCCACCCCTGGCTACCTTCTGTCGTCCCGTTGGGACTCAATTTCGACGAAAACTATCAGCCGCAACACCCTGCCAGACGATGGCCGCGTTCACACCGATGCGATTTTGCCGCCTCTTCCCGTCAGGGGATATTGGCCGAAGAGGAAATAGGGTTCTTCTTCGAGCCCGAGGTTGGCGTAGGTTTTTTGGGCCTGCTCGTTGTCGCGTTCGACGTAGAGCCGGAGGCCGATGACCGTGGGGTCTTCGATCGCCATGGTTTTCACATGGGAGAAGAGGCTCCGGAACACGCCGGCACGGCGGAACTCCGGCCACACATAGACGCTCTGAATCCACCAGTAGAAGCCGTTTCGCCAGTCGCTGTATTCGAAGGTGATGAGCATGTGGCCGACGATTGTCCCGCCGACTTCGGCGACGGTGTAGAAGCCCTTGCCGGGGTCGCTCAGCACATTCGCGATGCCCAGGCGCAGCGTCGGTTCGTGGAGCGTCTTGCGTTCCGTCTCCCAAGCCAACGACGTATTGCCGTGGATCAGGGCGGGCAAGTCGGCCGGGGCCGCGGGGCGGATAATCGGAGCCATCGTTGCTTCATCCGTCTGGGGCCATTACAAAGGAGCCAACCGATCGGGGGCAATTTATGGACTTCACGCCGTTCATCCGCGACATCCCGGACTTTCCCAAGCCCGGTATTCTCTTCAAAGACATCACCCCACTGCTGGCCGACCCGGAGGCCTTCCAAGCGAGTATCGACGCGCTGACGCTGAAGTTCGCCCCGTCGCGGATCGACGCCATCGCGGCGGCCGAGGCCCGCGGATTCCTCTTCGCCGCGCCGCTGGCCTTGGCGTTGAAGGTGCCGCTGGTGCCGCTGCGCAAGCCCGGGAAGCTGCCGTACCGCACCTACAGCTTGAAGTACGACCTCGAGTACGGCCAAGCCGAACTGCACATGCACGTCGACGGCATCGCCGAGGGCGCCCGGGTGCTGATGGTCGATGATTTGCTCGCGACCGGCGGCACGATGGAAGCCGGGTGCAAACTCGTGGAGCGAGCCGGCGGCGTGATCGTGGCCTGCGCCTTCTTGGTGGAGTTGGGATTTTTGAACGGCCGGGAAAAACTCGCGGGGTACGACGTGTTCAGCTTGATGACGTATTGAACGATCGAGCGATTGCGGTTGTCGCGGCCCCGTCGGGTGCGCTATTCTGAGGGGATGCTCGATAACGGCGCATCCGAAGACTCCCCCTCCGCCGACATGCGATTGTCGCGGGCCACGGCCCAGCGACTCAGCCTGTACCTTCGCTCGCTCGATGCGCTCGCCCACAGCGAAGCCACGGTGTCCAGCCGGGATCTGGCCAAAACCGTCGGCGTCAGCGCCGCCCAAGTCCGCCGCGATCTCGCCGCACTCGGGCACCTCGGCCTTCGCGGCATCGGCTACGAAGTCGGCGGGTTGGCCACCGCCATCCGCCGGACGCTCGGCATCGACCGGCCTTGGAAAGCCGTTCTCGTCGGCGTCGGAAACCTCGCCCGCGCCCTCCTGCGTTATCGGGGCTTCACCGAGCACGGTTTTGAAATCGTCGGCCTGTTCGACGCCGACCCGGCGAAGATCGGCCAAGTCGTCGGGACGTTGCGGATCGAGCCGTTGTCGCAGTTGAAGGAACAGGTGCCGGCGTGCCGGGCCGAATTGGGCATTTTGACGGTGCCGTCCGAAGCCGCGCAATCTGTGGCGACGCAAATGGTACAAGCCGGGCTGCGGGGCGTTATGAACTTCGCCCCCGTGCGGTTGGAATTGCCGAGGGGCATCCAAGTGGTAACGGTCGATCTGGCGATTCAACTGGAGCAGCTCGCCTTCGCCGTGCACCTCGGCGATGGGGACTAGCCAAGATTCCTCATAAACTGACCCACCGACATTCCCTCGACCCACCGAGCTTACCCTTGCTGACCGGCCCGCAGATCATCCTGACGCTCAAAGTCCTCGTCGTGGCCGTGTCGCTACTCTTCGCCGCCGCGATCGTCGCCATCGCATCGGGCCGCAAGAAACTCCACGGCCGGATCAACACGGCGTTTTTCATCCTGACTATGACCACCGTCGTCGGCTTTGAACTGCTGCTGCGGTTTTTCGTCGATGTCAGCGCGACCTTCAGCGAGGAAGCCCGCCAATCCCTGCGGATCCACCTCTGCTTCGCCATCCCGTCCGCAATTTTGTTACCCGTGATGATGCTCTCGGGGATCGCGCGCCTCGTGAAACTGCACGTCTGCTGCGCCGTCCTCTTCACCCTCGTTTGGATCGGCACCTTCGTGACCGGGGTTTTCTTCCTGCCGCACGACGGGTAACGTTCTCGGCATGAACGCAGATGAACCCGAGCGACCCATCGGTTGGGACGAAGCCGTCGCGGCGGCCGCACGGCTGACCGGCGATTGGGAACTCGATGCCGAGCCGGGGGAGAGCCCCGACTGGGAACCGGAGCCGGAAGCCGCGCCGGTGGCCCCGCCGCTGCGCTTGTTCCCGAAGAGCGTCGCCGAACCGGAAGAATCGCCACCGTCGCCGTTGCGACTCGTCGAGGCGATGCTGTTCATCGGCGGACCACCGCTGACCGCGGCGAAAGCCTGTTCCGCGATCCGGGGATTATCCGAAGAGCGCTTCCGCGAACTCGTCGACGAATTGGCCAAAACCTACCGCCGGCAGAACCGGCCCTACGCCGTGCAGCCGCGCGAGTCGGGCTGGGTGCTGGCCCTGCGCGGGCCGTACCGGAGTATTCAAGAGAAGCTCTACGGCGGACCGAAAGACACGCGGCTGACGCAACCTGCCATCGACGTGCTGAGCTTGATCGCCTACCGGCAGCCGATCGCCAAAGCCGAGATCGACACCGGCCGCGGGGCCGATTCGGGAAATGTCTTGCGGCAGTTGGTGCGGCTGGGTTTGGTAGCCCTCCGCCGCGGCGACGGTTACGAAACGACGGCTCGATTCCTCGATGTCTTCGGCCTGCGTTCGCTCGACGATCTGCCCCGGCTGGGTTAAATCCGACCAAAGATGGGCGCTCGGCGAATCGAAGAAAAGAGTTTGCCCCAATCCCCATTCCGCCTTCCCTTTCGGCGGTGGCGCCGTAAAATCGTGAGTTCCCAAATCGGTACCCGCGTCTTCGCAGAGGCTTTTTCGATGGCAGACCGCATGTCGACCGCGACCCGCATGGATCGCGCCCGCGCCAACCACAAGATCACCCGCAAGGAAAACGGCCACCTGAAGCAGAAGGAACGCATCGCCCGCGACGCCCGCATGGTCGAACTCCTGAAGAAGGGCCAATTCCCGTACACCCCGTCGATCGCCAGTTGGGTCAGCGCCCAGCTCGGCAAGCCGTTCACGCAAATCACCGAAGCCGAAGCCGCGGCATTGGCGAAGTAGTGGTGCCGGCCGGATATAACACCTCCACCTCACCCGCAGGCGGAGAACCCCGGCCGTGACCCCCACCGAAGCGACCACCCGCTACTTCCACCGCGCCGCCGACCTGCTGAAGCTCGGCGAGCAACAGCGCCACTTCCTCATCACCCCGTTCCGCGAAATCAAAGTCGAGTGCAACTTCCTCCGCGACGACGGCACCCTCGCCACGCACGTCGGCTTCCGCGTCCAGCACGACAACAGCCGCGGGCCGATGAAGGGTGGCATCCGCTACCACCCCCAAGTGGACATCGACGAAGTCGTGGCGCTCGCCTCCCTGATGACGTGGAAGACCGCCTTGGTGAATCTTCCTTACGGCGGCGCGAAGGGCGGCATCGCCGTCGATCCGAAATCGCTTTCGGCCCGCGAGCTTCAACAGCTCACGCGAGTTTTCACCCAGAAACTCCAAGACGTGATCGGCCCGACCATCGACATCCCCGCGCCGGACATGGGCACGAACGCCGTCGTCATGGGTTGGATCGTCGACGAATACAGCAAGTTCCGCGGCTACTCGCCGGGCGTCGTCACGGGCAAGCCGATCGAACTCGGCGGCTCGCTCGGCCGCGACTCCGCCACCGGCCGCGGCATCCTCTACGCCGCCGAGTGCTTGTTCGCCGATTCGGGCCGCACGGTCGCCGACTTCACCTACGCCATCCAAGGCTTCGGCAACGTCGGTTCGTGGTCGGCGCGCCTCTTCCACGCGGCCGGCGGCAAGATCGTCGCCATCAGCGACGTGAGTGGTGCCGTTCGCAATCCGGCGGGCCTCGATGTGCCGGCCCTGTTCGACTACGTCCACCTGAACAAAGGCGTGAAGGGCTTCCCCGGCGCGGAGGACTTCCCCGCCGAGGATCTGCTCTACCAGAAGGTGGACGTGCTCATCCCGGCCGCGCTCGGCGATGTGCTGACGGCGAAGAACGCCGAGCGGGTGCGGGCGAAGGTGATCCTCGAAGGGGCGAACCACCCGACCGACATCGAAGCCGACGCGATCCTGACGCGGATGGGCGTGGAGATGCTGCCGGACATCTTCGCCAACGCCGGCGGGGTGACGGTGAGCTATTTCGAATGGGTGCAGAACATCCAGCAGTTCCGTTGGAGCGAAGAAAAGGTGAACGCGGAACTGCGGAACGTGATGCTGCTGGCCTACGCCGACTTGAAGGCGACGAAGGCGAAGTACGACTGCGACTGGCGCACCGCCGCCTTCGCGCTGGCGGTGGACCGCGTCGCCAAGGCGAGTGCGGCCCGGGGGTTGTGGGGATGAAATCCAGTCGCTGCAGCGCCGTCACGCGGCGCTGTGTCTACTCGATCAGTTTCGCATCGGCCCAGTTGACGTCGTCTTGGACGTCCCCGCCGGCGCCGTAGTCCACGATCAGCGTCAGCTCCTTCGCGCCGGTAATATCGATGCGCACATCGACTGCGGCGTCCGAGGTCAGCCCTTTCAAGCCATCGATGGTCTGCTCTTTGCCATCGAGCAGAATGCGGACATCGACCACGCCTTTGCGGCCGCTGACCGAATCGAGGCCGACGAGCGCGCGGAAGGTGCGGTATTTGCCGGCGAGGTCGTAGGTCAGGGTCGTCTTCGAATGCACCCCGAGGCCGCGGTCGAAGGTCTCTTCGCCGAGCGCGGTAGTCAGCCGCAGCGGGGCTTCGCGCACGGATCGATTCGCCACGACGGGCCAGGCCACACTGCCGAATGGTTCGAATTTTTGGCTCTTCGGTTTGCGCTCCGCGAGGTGCGCGACTTTGCCACCGAATGTGTCGAGGGCGGCGAGATCGCCTTGGGGCAGGGTGAACTTGGCCCCGGTCGAGGTCGTACCGGCGAAGGTTTTGCCATCGAACGACGCGGCGGACAGCGTGAGCCGGGAGCCGCTTTTGGTGACGATGCGGTAGTATTGGCCGGCGGGCGCCTTCACCCGGCTCAGCGATGGATCGAAGGCGATCGCCGCGATTTTGTTCAGGTCGAAGGGCTTCGCTCCGGTTTCCCCGGCCGGTTTGAAACGCAGCGGTCCACTGGCCGGGGAGAAGCGTTCGAGCGTCCCCTTCACGATGTCGCCGTTGCGGAGCTTCAACGTGTCCTGCTTTTTCGCGACTTCGATCCACGGATATTTCGCCGCGTCGAGTGGGCTATCCTGCGGTGGCGGCACGAACCAGATCGCCGCGATGGCGCTCAGCGGCAGGGCGAGTTCCGTCGTCTTGCCGGCCGCGCCGAAGACCGCCGCGAGACGGATCGACACACCGTCCCCGCCGATGACGTCCCCCGCGATGCGGTCGCCGTTCGCCAACGCGATGTGGGCGTCGGCGGGCAACGCCGGCATCGGGGCGACGGGGTTCCGCAGCGACACGAGATCCGCGACCGGGATGATCGCCTCGCCGACGGCGAGTTTCCCATCGGCCGACAGCGTCGCGGCGACGGTGCGGTTCTCTTGGGGGTCGGTCGTTCGCAGCGCGTAGAGGTGCACCGGTTCGGCGGCGCGCAACGTCGGGTCGAGGGCAACTAGCAAGATGGTGAGGCAAAGCATCATGGAATGGAGCCGAGTATGAAGTAGGAACGGTATCGTCGGCCGGAAACCCGTATCGGTCAAGGCAAATGCGGAA
>JBBRUN010000007.1:0-27014 GCA_038247765.1 Gemmatales bacterium
ATCAAATGCGCGCGATCCCGATAGCGGCGGATTTTCTCGGTCGGGCCGGATTCGTCGGCGGGATCGGGCTCGACCACCTCGAAGCCGGCGGCCCGGAGCCGTTCGGCCGCCGCGCCCGATTGGTCAGAACCTTGCCGCGCTTTCGGGTTCACGAGGAGCAGGGCGCGTCGCGTCATCGAATCCCCAAGTAGAATAGGCTCAGCGCTCAATCCGATCACCGGCCGGCAACGGAACTTTATGGCGGGGACGCGGACCGATAGAAATCGAGCTCGCTCACATTATTCCCCGAAACCCCGTCTCGCGAAGAAACTTTCCCCGGCGTCGCGGGTCGGATGGATTAGCGCCGCGCTCGCACTCGGCCTCGTCGGCTTCGTCGGCTTCGTCGATATCGACGCGGCGTTCGCGCAAAAAGCCCAAATGGTCAAGGGCACCGTGAAGTCGGCCGATCCGTCCAAGAACCTGCTCGTGATCAATCAAATCGTGAAAGAAGAAAAAGTCGATCGCGAACTCAGCATCACCGCGACCACGACCTTCACCATCAAAGATGGCGATAAGACCACCGAAGCCACCGGCAAAGAAGGCTTGGAACTCTTGAAGAGCAAGGTCGGTGCCACCGTCGCCGTGAAGTGCGATAAAGACGTGAACGTGCTGTCCGTTACGGTCACCGTCGCCAAGAAGAAGTAACGGAACCCGTGCGCGGGTCGTAAACTGGTGGGACACAAACCCACCGGATGACCCGTGCTCCCCGACGCCATCGAACCGATCCGCCCGATCCCCCACCGTGGCGGTTTCCGCGCCGCCGTCTTCGATTTCGACGGCACCGTTTCGCTGCTCCGCGAAGGTTGGTCCCGGCTCATGGCGGAGATCGGCCTCGAACACCTCGGCGATGCGGCCTCCATCGACTACCTCGAACGCGAAATGCTGCTGCTCAGCGGCAAACCGTCCATCCACCAGATGCGCCGCCTCGCGGAAATCATCCGCGAGCGTACCGGCAGATCCCCCGATCCGGACGCGATGCTCGCCGTCTTCTTGAAGGCGCTCATTTCCCTATCCGCCGCGCGCCAGGATCGCATCACCAGCGGGGCTGACCACCCCGCCGCGTGGACAATCCGCGGCACGCTGTCCCTGCTCGATAACCTCCGCCGCCGCGGCGTGACGCTGTTGCTCGCCAGTGGCACCGACATCGAATTCGTGAAGCGCGAATGCGCCATCCTCGGCGTCGCCGAGTTTTTCGGCGAGCGCATCCACGGCCCCGCCGACAACACCCCCGACTTCAGCAAGCGCACCGTCATCGAAGAGTTCTTAAAGGAACTCGACCTGCCCGGCTCCGCGCTCCTCGGCTTCGGCGACGGCTATTCGGAGACGGTCGAAGTGAAACGCGCCGGCGGCACGATGATCGGCGTCGCCAGCGCCGAAGTCGGTGTTCCCGGCATCAACGCCATGAAGCGCACGATGCTCATCGAACTCGGCGCCGACGCGATCGTCGGCGACTACGCCCACGGCGACGAGTTGCTCGACTGGCTGTTCACCGTTTCGGATTATTGAACCGGGACGCGGCGATGGCGTCGAAATGACTTCGGCGGATCACGCGAACCGCCGCTGACGCAGGATCAGGTAATCGAGCAGGGCCTTGTCGAAGTTCACACTGGTATCCATCGGCACGTAATCGACGTTCGCCAAGCCGCATTCCCGTTTGTACTTCGCGCGGAATTCGTTCATCCCGTCCAAGTACTCGTTGCGGATACCACGGGCGTCGATTTCGATCTTATCGAGCGATTCCGGATCTTCGAATTCCACCAACCCCGTAAATGGGAAACTCACCTCGGCCTCGTCGAGGATGTGGAACAGAATCACCTCGTGCCCGGCGTGCCGCAGCCGGTAGAGGCTCTGGATCACCGGCTCCGGGTCGGTCAATAAGTCGCTGAACAGCATCACCAAAGATTTGCTCCGCGTCAGTGAGGCCATCTGAAACAGGGCGTGGGCGATGTTCGTGTCGCCCGTCGGCTTCAAATTCGACAATACCGACAACATCGTGCCGAGCTGGGTGCGCTTGCTCTTCGGCGGCAGCACCGTCCGCAGTTCGGTGTCGAAGGTGACCAGCCCGACGGGATCCTGCTGGTGGATCATCAAGTACGCCAGCGCCGCCGCGAGGGAAATGCCGTACTCGAACTTCGTGAGCTGCTGGCGATAGGTGTAGGCCATCGACTTCGACAAATCCATGACGAGGTAACCCGTCATGTTCGTCTCGGCTTTGTACTTCTTCACGTAGTATTTGCCGGTCTTAGCGTAGACGTTCCAGTCTAAATCCTTGAGGTCGTCCCCCGCGACGTATTTGCGGTGCTCGGAGAATTCGACGCTGAAACCTTGGAATGGACTACCGTGCAAACCCGTGAGAAACCCCTCGACGATAAACTTGGCCCGGAGATCGAGCCGCGCGACCTGTTGGATTACGTCCGGACGGAGGTATTTATCTGCGGTGCTCATACGGGCATTGTAGTCTGCGGCCGGGGTTCCGATGTCCCCGGCGCCGATTCCGGAGCGCGGCGTAGCTGGGAATGGTCCGGAACCTTCTAGAATACGGGTTCTGGATTACCCCCTCGCTCGGTTCCGGTGACGAATGGCGGAGGCTCCGCTCACGCGCGCGACTTTGCTCGCCCGCCTCAAAGACATCGACGACGGCGGAGCTTGGACGGAGTTCGTCCAACTCTATGGCCCCGTTGTCTACGGCTTCGCGCGGAAACGCGGCCTGCAAGACTCCGACGCCGCCGACATGGTACAGGAAGTCTTGCGCAGCGTAGCCCGGAACGCCAAGCGCATGGAATACGACCCCAAACGGGGTACCTTCCGCGGCTGGCTGTACACGGTCACGCGGAACAAGATTTACAACTTCTTGTCGTCCCAGAAGCGCCGGCCCCGCGCCGCCGGCGATTCCAGTTCGCAAGAGCGGCTCGAAGCGTTCGCCGACCCGTCGAACGACGCCGAAGCCGATTGGGAACTCGAATACCAGCGCCAGCTTTCGAGTAAGGCGATGGACCGCGTGAAGCACGAATTCCAACCGGCGACGTGGCAGGCGTTTTGGGGCACGGCGGTGGAAGGGAAGCAGGCTGTGGAAGTGGGCGAGTTCTTGAAGATGTCCGCCGGGGCGGTGTACGTGGCCAAAAGCCGGGTTCTGGCGCGGTTGCGGGTAGAAGTCCAGAAGTTAATGGCCGAGGCCGAGCAAAGGTGAGGATCCGAGATGGCGATGACTCTGTTGAAAACTCCGACCTGTACCCGGGCGGATTGCCCAGCCGACAACGAGCTCTCCGAGTTGATTGGGTCCACCGACACGCCGGCGGATCAATATGAGCGCATGACCGATCACGTCGGCGAATGCGAAGGTTGCCAACAGCGGATCGACCTGCTAGCGACGGCGGAATTCCCCATCATCAAAGAAGCCCTGCTGGGCCTCGACGCCGAGCGGCGCGCCAAAGACTCGGCCCTTTGGAAAGCCCTCGACGAAGTCGGCGCCTCCGCCGTCATGCCCGCCCGTACGGACGAACTCAAACTCGATTTCCTCGAAAAAACTTCGCAGCCGGGTCTGCTCGGCAAACTCGGTGCCTTCGACATCGTGCGCGTTATCGGACGCGGCGGCATGGGTGTCGTCCTGCACGCCTTCGACCCGAGCCTCCAGCGCGATGTCGCCCTCAAACTGCTCGATCCGTCGTTGGGCAGCAACGATACGGCCCGCCAGCGTTTCACGCGCGAAGCCCGCGCCGCCGGAGCCGTCTCCCACGAGAACATCGTGGCCGTGCACTCCGTGGACGAAGATGCGAAGTCGGGCCTGCCGTTCTTCGTGATGCAGTTGGTGGCGGGCGAATCGCTCGAACAGCGCCTGCGCCGCGTCGGCAAACTCTCCTTCACGGAAGTCGTGCGGTTGGCCGCGCAGGCCGCCGCCGGATTGTCCGCCGCCCACGCCAGCGGCCTCATCCACCGCGACATCAAGCCCGGCAACATGCTGCTGGAAGCGCCGAACGACCGGTTGAAACTCACGGACTTCGGCCTCGCCCGCGCCGCCGAAGACCTGCGCCTGACGAAGACCGGTTTCGTCTCGGGCACGCCGCTTTACATGGCCCCGGAGCAGGCGAAAGGCGACGAAGCGGACCACCGCGCCGACCTCTTCAGCCTCGGCGTAGTGCTGTACGAAGCCTTGGCCGGGAAGCCGCCCTTCGAAGGGAAGACCCCGTTGGCGGTGCTGCGCCGCGTCGCGGACGAACCGCACGTCGCGCTGAACAAATACAGCCCCGACGTGCCGAAGTGGTTCGAAGACACCATCGACCGCTTGCTGAGCAAAGACCCGGACGACCGCTATTCCTCTGCGGCCGAGCTCGCGGCGGATCTCGCCCCGTTCGTGTCGAAGCACCATTCGCAGCCTTGCGAAGTGGCCTCGGCCGAACCGTGCGCGCTCGCCCATCCGTCGTCGCTGTCGCGGCGAGCCTTGCGCAAGTGGAAAATGAAGTGCGCCCTGCTCACGGTCATCCCGTTCTTGTTGGGGATCCTCCTCACCAGCGCCGTCTGGCTGACCTTGCTGCCGCCGGCGCCGGTGGAATCCGCGGCGATCCTCCCCGGCACGGATCTCACCGTGCCGAAGGGGGACGACGGCATCGCATCGAATTCGTTTTTCCCCAGTAACTCCGGGCCGGTCTGGTCGGTCGGCGTCTGCTCGGACGGCAAGACGCTCGTCATGGGTTTGGAAGACGGCCGCATCCTCGTTTACAACATCGCCGACCGCAAAGTTCGCTACGAACTCCAAGAGCACACCGGTCCGGTTTGGGGCATCGCCTTCTTCCCCGAATCTTCCGGCATGCATCGGTTCGTCTCCGCCAGCGACGACGGCAGCGTGAAAATCTGGGACGTCGAAAAGCGGAATTCGCTGAACACCCTGCCGAGCCGCAGCGGCGTCCGCTGCGTCGCCGTCGCCGGAGACGGGCGCTCGCTCGTCACCGGGGACCGCGACGGTAACCTCGCCGTTTGGGATGTCAAAGCCCAAGCCCCGCGACTGTTCAAGCACGGTGGTACCGTCACGGCCATCGCCTTCAACGCCAAGGGAAACATGGTCGTCTCGGCCGGTTCCGACAAAACCATCAAGCTCTGGGATCTCACCAACGACGACAAACCCCGCCAGACTCTGCCCGGCCACAAAGGGCCGGTCTACTCCGTCGCGCTGTCGCCGGACGAAAGCCTCCTCGCCACGGCCGGGTGGGATGGCGACATCAAAATCTGGGATCAAAACTCCGGCTCGGTGCTGCGGGAATTGAAAGGGCACGAGTACGACGTGTGGTCTCTCGACTTCGGGCTGCGCGACGGGAAATTGATTCTCGCCTCGGCCGGCCAAGACGGCAGCGTCCGCGTTTGGGATCCCAACACCGGCAAACAGTTGCACAAGTTCAAAGGCCACAAAAGGGTGGCCCAAGTGGTGCGCTTCGCCCACGACGGCCAGAAACTCTACAGCGGCGGCCGCGACGGCTTCGTCCGCGTCTGGGATATCCCGAAGTAGTGCGGTACGGACTTCACGCCAAAATCGGCGTGATGACGTGCCCGTGGACGTCGGTGAGACGGCGGTCGATGCCGTCGTGCCGCACCGCGAGCTTCTCGTGGTCGATCCCCATCAGGTGCAGCAGCGTCGCCGAAAGATCGTGGCCGTCGGTGGCATCTTTGGCGGCCCGGTACGAGAACTCATCGCTTTCACCGTGGGCGCGCCCGGCTTGAATTCCCGCCCCGGCGAGCCACGTGACGAACGTACCGCCGTTGTGATCGCGGCCGACGCCGCCTTGGGTGAAGGGCATCCGCCCAAACTCGGTCGTGAAGATCACGAGGGTGTCGGCTAGCAACCCCTTCGATTTCAAATCGGATAGTAGCGCGGCTACGGGGCGATCGACCTGCCGGGCGATAGGCGGGAGTTCTTTTTCGATGTTGGTGTGGTTGTCCCAGTTGTTGGAAGGGCCACCTTGGCCGCTCCAAACTTGGACGAAGCGGACGTTGCGTTCGATCATCCGCCGGGCGAGCAGGCAATTCTTGGCGAAGCCGCCCTCGTGGGCCGTGGCCGCCGTGCCGTAGAGTTCGTGGGTTTTCTTGGTTTCTTTGGTCAAGTCGAAGACCTCCGGTGCGGCGAGCTGCATCTTCGCGGCGAGTTGGTAACTTTCGACCCGCGCCGACAACCGGCTGTCACCGGGGCGATCCGACGCGTACTTCCCGTTCAATTCGTTCAACAGTTTCAAACCGTCGTCGCTGGCCGCAGGGGTGACGTACTTGGCCGACGGCGCCGGGGCCAAGTCCGAGATCGGTGAAGGGGAAGAAGGGTTGACGACGGTACCTTGATGTGACGCGGACAGGAAACCGGCCGAGAAATTGCCCGAGCCGTTGTAGGGCAACCCGCGCGGATCGGGGAGCACCACGAACGACGGCAGTTCGTCGGTTAATCGGCCGAGGGCATAGCCGACCCAGGCGCCGGCGCAGGGGAAGCCGGGCATCTGGAAGCCGGTGTTCTGGAGGTAGCTCGCCGGGCCGTGAACGTTCGTTTTGGAAGTCATCCCCATGAGGAATGCCATGTCATCGACGTGACCGGCCAAGTGCGGGAAGACGTCGGTCACCCAGCGGCCGGATTGGCCGTGCTGCTTCCATTTGAATGGCGACTTCATCAGCGGCCCCGGAGTGCCGGTGGCGGTCGCCTTCAGGCCGACATCGACGATCTGCCCGTGCTTCTTTTCCAGCGCCGGCTTGTAGTCGAAGGTGTCCATCTGGCTCATGCCGCCGTTGAGGAACACCTGCACGACGCGCTTCACCTTCGCCTTGTGGTGCAGCCCGCCGTTGAATGCCGGGTTTGGTTTGGTCTCTCCCGCCATGAGGTGCGAGAGGGCAAGCCCGCCGAAGCCGGTGGCCAGGAAATCGCGACGCGTGGGGATCATTCCGGCCTCCGGTCAATCGATGAACAAAAACTCGCTGCTGTTGAACAACACCCGGCACAGGTTCGCAAGGCCGTGCTTCTTGCCGTAGGCGAGCCACGCCGATTCCTCGGCCATCGTCGGCACGCGGTTCAACACCCGTTTGCTCACGAACCAAATGCGGCCGACATCGTCCTTCGCACTCGCCTCGGCCAGCGTCGCCAAGTGCTCGGCGTGGCGCAGCGTGAACTTGTTGTTCCACAGCACCAGCGCCTGCGGGGCACTCACCGAAGCGGACCGCACCGGCGCCGACGCCGAGGCATCGGGGCAGTCGAGCGCCTCGAGGAGTGGGTCGGGCCGGGTGCGGAAAATGAACCGATAGATGCTGCGTCGGCGAGCCTCGGCCGCATCGACATCGAATTTATCGTAATCGGCCAGTGGCGTTACGTGGACGCCGGGCGTGGTGAGGAAGTGCTTCACCGGCGCCCCGTACATCGTCTCGTCGAGCCGGCCGCTGACGAAGAGCACGGCGTCGCGCAGCGACTCGGCGTCGAGCTTGCCCCGGTTCATCCGCCACAGCAGGCGGTTGTCGCCGTCCTTCGCGGCGGCCGCGGCGTGGTGGGTCACGGCTTGCCGGTAGGTGCTGCTGGTGACGATGAGCTTGTGAAGTTTCTTCAACGATCCGCCGGTGTCGCGGAACTCGGCGGCGAGCCAATCGAGCAATTCGGGATGCGACGGCGCGCCGCCCATTTTGCCGAAGTCGTTCGGCGTATCGACAATCCCCTTGCCGAAGTGGTGGTGCCAGACGCGGTTGACGATCACGCGCCAAGTAACCGGGTTCGCGGTATCGACCAGCCAATCGGCGAGGGCGACGCGGCGTTGACCTTCGTCGCTGGCGTCCTTCGGCACGAAGCGGTGCTTCAACCCTTCCACCGCTTCGATGGAACCGGGCGTCGCCGCGACGCCGGGTTTGGTCACGTCGCCGCGCTTCAACACGTGGATCGGTCGCGGCGTCGTGGCCGGGCGGAAGGTACCGTCGTTGGCGAATTTGTTCGTGCCGCAGTAGACCTTCGCCGGGGCGGGGATCGCGGCGAGTTCCCGTTCGAGCCGGCGCTCCCAGATCCAGCGGGCCAGTTCCGCCCGTTGCAAATCGGTGCGCTTAGCCTCGGCGCTGGCGAGGATGGCCGCGAGGTTCGCCGGGATCGGCTTCGCGGTTTCCGTCGCAGGCTTCCCCGTCGTGAGGGCCAATCGGAACCGGCCGATGAGGTGATTGCCGCCGTGCAGTTGATCGAGTTCGACCGTCAGCGTCGAACCCTCTTTGAACCCGACGGGCGATTCGAACTCGAAGACGGCGAAGTGCGGCTTGCTCACCTCGGGGTAGATGCCCCACGCGGTCGTCGCGTTGTTGTCGATGGCGCGGCCGATCCCCCAAGCGTCTTGATCGAAGTCGGCGCTCGCCGATTTCAACTTCACCGGCACGCCCTTTTCCGGCTGGCCTTTCGGGTGAATCGCCACGCGGATTTCGGAGAGGTGCAAGTTGCCGTTGGCTTGCCGGCCCGGCCCCTGCAGCGGCAGCGTATCGTCGGTCAGCACTTCGAGCCGCAGGCCGGTGATGCCGGTGCGGTCGGTCGCGGCGACGGCGGTATAGGTGTCGCGCTCGGGGGACGTGCCGCCGGAAAGCACCGAGTAATCGGGCAGAATCTTCAGCGTCGCGCCGTTCTTCGACTTCGCCGAATCCGGGGGAAGGACCGCCCAGCGACCTTCGGTTTCCCGCCACGCTTTCGCGAATGCGGCGACCTCCGACTGACGCTCGGGTGCCAGGAGACTCGGGTCGGCTTTGTCTTTCAATCCGCGCAGCCGGGCCAACTCGGCGGTCGCGGCGATGCGTTTCTTCGCCAGCGCCGGGTCGGGGTCGTACACCCGTTCGGCTTTGTCGATCCCCGCGAAAACCGCTTGCAGCGAGTAGTAATCTTCCTGCGTGATGGGGTCGAATTTGTGATCGTGGCAGCGGGCGCAGTGGACGGTCAGCCCAGCGAATGTCGTCATCGTCGTGGTGACGATGTCGTCCCGGTCGAGGTTGCGGGCGATGGCGCGATCGGACGAATTCTCGTTGATGTCGCGCAGGCCGCTTTCGTCCCACGGCCCGGCCGCGAGGAAACCGGTCGCTACGATCGCCTGAGGATCGTCCGGGAACAGTACATCCCCGGCGACCTGCTCGCGGACGAACTTCGCATAGGGTTTATCGGCGTTCAACGACTTGATCAGGTAGTCGCGGTAGGGCCAAGCGTTGGGGCGGAAGCGGTCCTGATCTTGCCCGTGCGAATCGGCGTAATGGGCCACATCGAGCCAGTGCCGCGCCCAGCGTTCGCCGTAGCGGGGCGACGCCAACAGCTTGTCCACGAGTTTGTCGTACGCTTCGGGCGCGGTGTCCTTCAAGAAGGCGTCGAGTTCATCCGGTGTCGGCGGCAAGCCGGTGAGGTCGATACTGACGCGACGTGCGAGGACGCGGCGCTCCGCCTCCGGCGCCGGCTTCAATCCGTTAGCCCGCAACTTCTCGAGCACAAATGCATCGATCGGATTGCGCAGCCATGATTTGTACTCGGCCGGCGGCGTCGGAACGACGGGCTTCTCGAAGGGCTTGAAGGCCCAATCGTCGGCCTTCCCGGCCGGTTTGTCTTCCGAACGAAGATCGCACGGTGCGACCACTAGACTCACCGATGCGAGCGCAATGGTCAGTTGTAAGAATCCACGCAACATCACAAAATCCCGCGGATCACGGTGCCGCGACTGGCGGGAACCGGGCGCTTCAAGGCGTCGTGGACTTCCGACGCCGGATCGATGCCGAGGCAGTGGAGCGCCGTCGCGGTGAGGTCGGCCGGGGTCACTTTACCATCTTTCGGGTAGCCGCCGACTTTGTCGGAGGCGCCGTAAACTTGCCCGCCCTTGATGCCACCGCCGGCGAGGGCGACGCTGAAGACGCTCCCCCAGTGGTCGCGCCCGGCCGCGGGGTTGAACTTCGGCGAGCGGCCGAACTCGGCGATGCACATCACCAAGGTATCTTCCAGCAGCCCGCGCTCCGCGAGATCTTCGAGCAGGGCCGAGAACCCATCGTCGAGGGTCGGGGCGAGCACCGTCTTCAAACGCTGGCCTTCTTTGGCATGCGAATCCCAGCAGGGCGCATCCGCCGGTTCTTCCGGCCCGCGGAACCAGTTCACCTGCACCAGCCCGACCCCGGCTTCGATCAACCGCCTGGCCAGCAAGCAGCTCTGGCCGAATTGGTGCCGGCCGTAGCGGTCGCGGTCCCGCGGCGGTTCTTTCGCAATGTCGAACGCGGTGCGGGCGGCGCGCGAACCGAGCAGGTCGAATGCGGTCTCGGTGTGGGCGTTCACCGGCACGGCTTTGGTCCGGTCGAGCTTGCGGAACAAATCCTGCCGGCCGTCGAGGCGTTCGACGGAGACGTCGGCGCTCAGGGTGAGTTCGGGCACGGCGAACTTGGGCGAGGCCGGCTCGCAGCGGAACAGCCAGGGGTCGCTGGAGCGCCCGAGGTAGCCGGCATCTTGCCCTGGCCAGATGGAGCTATCGGTGTTGAAGATGTGCATCGGCAGTCGCACTGCTCCGGGCAAGCCGCCGCGGTCGCCGCGGAGTTTGCGAACGAGCGCCGCCAGCGCCGGGGAATCGTTCGGCGGGCCGGGGTTCACTCCTTCGGCATTCAGCGGGGCGTGCGGCACACCGGTGTGCATCGCGTAGCCACTGGACGAGTGGGCGTTGTCGCCGGTGGACATCGCCCGCAGGAAGCAGACCTTGTCGGTCTGCTTCGCCAGTTTCGGGAAGAGCGATGCGATGCGGATGCCGGGGACTTTGGTATCCATGGGGCCGAACTCGCCGCGGATTTCCGGCGGGGCGTCGGGCTTCGGATCCCAGGTCGAATGCTGCGGCGGGCCACCGAGGAGGAACAGAACGATGCAGCGCTTGGCGGGCGTCGGCTGGTTGTTCGATCCCGAAGCCAGCAATTGCGGTAGGGTCAGCCCGAGGGCCGCGAGTCCGCCGACGCGCATCGATTCGCGGCGGGTGAGGGGCAAATGCGGGAGAGGCATCGCGGTCTCCTGGGGGGATGGGAGTTCCGCCGGGACGGGCACAGGTGGGAAGGTGTAGTTTAGCCGGAGGGTAGTCGGGTGTCAAACAGGAAGGCGGGCGGCTCAGGTCCAGGGCACGACGGGGATTCAGCGTCGGGAAGAGTTCCTCGTCGCCCGCGTAAAGTTGCAACCCCCGCAGGACGACGATCCCGCTTTCCCCCCGACTGGAATTCGAACTGCCGGACTTTGCCCTTGGCATTCGGGAAAGAGATCACCGCGTCGACGGCTCGAAAATTGACCTTGGGAATCCTGCACCGCCCATACATCCGTCATCTCGGCACGAATACCACGGCTTGGCCCCGGTCGAAGCTGTCACCGAGCCGCTTCCACCCGGAATCGGGATCGTCGAGTTTCGCGATCAATCCTTCGTCGGGGCCGACGTGTAACAGGAACGCCACGGGGTTGTAGAGCTTCACGACGTCGTCCAAGGTCACGGTGAACCCGCCGATGCACTGTTGGCTCATCGCGGCCCAGTACCAGTCCCATTCGTCGCGGCTGAAGAGGTAATAGCGGCCATCGTGCGAGACTTTCCAATTCGGGAAGCCGCCGCGCGCCGCCACGCCGCCCCAGAAGAAGTCGGTGACGACCGTCCCCGGCGGCACGTCGGTCTTCATCCGCGCCACCGCCTCGAACGGGAAGTAGTGCATGTGCGGATCGACCGGCGTCCGGTCCGGTTTCGCCGCTTCAGCAATGGCGAAGCGCGTCAGGCTGATACCGATGGCGATGGCGAATGCGCCGGCCAGTAGCCACTTCCAACTGCGGACGAGCGGCGGTGGCGAAACAGCCGACACCGGGGCCAAGGCCCGATAAGCCAGCGGAATCAGGGCGAAGCCGAGGAAGCAGGCGAAGCGGTACATCTGCCAAGTGAATGCGGCGAGCACCAACGCGCAGATTACTTCTTCGAGCTTCATCCGCCGCCAACGGACGGCGACGAGCACCGGCAGAATCGCCAGCGCGAGGATAGCGCTGCCGCGGGCGTCCAGTCCGTATTGGCCCATCGGCGCGAGCGCATCCCAAAAGAGCGGCTTCCACTCCGAGACGTCGAGGAACTTCGACATCTGCTCATTCGCCCGGGCCAGTTCGAACGTCGAGAGCGGATACGGGCACGCGAACGACGATGCCACCGCGAAGACGCTCAGTCCCAACAAATCCCACGGGAACGCTCCTCGTTCAACCTGAGGTCGGCGCCACCAGCGGACGACGGCACCGATGGTCAGCGGCCCGAGCCAAGCGCCCGCCGTCAATACCGACGGGTGCGCGTTCTGCCAAATCACGAACAGGATCGCCCCGAGCAGGAGCTTCTTCCACAGCTTCATTGGCGTCCACGTCAGCACCATCATCAGGCCGAAGCCGAGGAGGGCGAACGACTGCGGGCGGATGCTGGCGTAGGTGTACGACGGCAGGAAGCCGTAGAGCAACGCGAGCGCGGCGGGCCACGCCCACGTACCTTGCCGGCGGAGCTTCCACGCCACGGCGGCGTAACCGCCGAGCCAGACGGCACCGTCGAACAGTTGCAACAGCGGCCAACCGCCCAAAGTCCAGACGCCGTAGTCGATCAGTTGCGCCAGCCAACAGATGGGGATGTGCGGGACATCGCCTTTGCCGAAGAGGAACGGCTCGGTCGCCGGGAACCTCCCCGTCCGCCAGAGGATTTCGCCGAGCTGCAGTTGCCAGTACATGTCCACATCGTGGATGTACTTCAAAAACAAGCTGCCGAAGAGCACGGCGACGGTCAGGCCGAAGATCGGCAAGCGTTCCAATTTGGCGAGGGTGCGGGCGACGAACCGGGGGGAATCAATCGACATAGGGGTCGGCACCGAGATCTTGGAGCATTTCTTGGCGTTGCTTATCGTAGTTCATCAGGTCGAGCCGCTGCTTGCGGTGCTTGCGTTCGAGCCGCTTCTGGGCGATGCGAAACAGCTTGCGGTAAGCGTTCCAATTGCGGCTGCCGCCGGCATGCCCGAGGGCTTTCAGCCTTTTTTGTCGGGCCACGCCCAAGCCTTCGAGGAGTTGATCTTCGAGGCTCAGGAAGAACTGCGCCGTGCCGGGGTCGCCTTGCCGACCGGCGCGACCGGCGAGCTGACGGTCGATCCGCTCGGCCTCGTGGCGCTCGGTGCCGATGACGTGTAGGCCGCCGTTCTCGGCGACCTTCGGCCCGAGTTTGATGTCGGTGCCCCGCCCGGCCATGTTCGTCGCCACCGTGACGTTGCCGAGTTGCCCGGCCCGCGACACGATCACCGCTTCTTGGTCGTTCTGCCGGGCGTTGAGCACCTTGTGTTCGACGCCGCCCGCGATCAAAAGTCTCGATAACTTCTCGGAGGCATCGACGGTCCGCGTGCCGATGAGCACCGGCCGGCCGCCGGCCATCATCGCCTGCACTTGTTTGACGACCGCTTCGAACTTCGCCTGCTCGGTGGGGAAGACGAGATCCGCCTGCTGCACGCGCTTCACGGGCCGGTTCGTGGGCACCTTCGTAACCCAGCGCCGGTAGACCTTCCGCAACTCCCAGAAGTTCGGCATGAGCGTGCCGGACATGCCGCCGAGTTTCTTGTAGAGCCGGTAGAAATTCATGTACGTGACTTGGGCCGCATGGTCGGACTGCATCGTGATCGGCACTTTTTCCTTGGCTTCCACGGCTTGGTGCAGGCCATCGCGCCAGTTGCGGTCGGGCATCGGCCGGCCGGTGCCTTCGTCGATAATGACGATCTTCTTCTCCGGGCTGACCATGTAGTGGTGGTCTTTGGTGAAACGATAACGCGCTTGCAGGGCCTTCTCCATGGCCTCGATGAGCTTGTCCATGGCCGTGGCGTGTTCCCCCGTCGGCGGGTTGGAGTAGCGCACTTGCTGCCGGCCATCGTCGGTCAGTTCGATTTTGTCTTTCTTCAAATCGAGTTTGTAGTGCTTGTTCTTTTCCAACTCCTGCGCGACGCGGTCGGCCCACAAGTAAACGACTTGTTCGTCGTCGGTGGCGGGCCGCGTCGGGTTGGCGATGATCAGCGGCGTCCGGCCTTCGTCGATGAAGATACTGTCGGCCTCATCGACGATGGCGAAGTGCAGGCCGCGTTGGACGCGCGGATCTTGCTGGGAGCCTCCGCCCGTCCAGCCGCTCCAGAACGGGGCGTTCGTGGCTTGGCCGCCGCGGAGTTTCATTCGATCCCGCAAGAAATCGAAGCCGAACTCGGACGCGGTGCCATAGGTGATGTCGCACTTGTAGTTGGCTTGGCGCTCGGCATCTTGCATCTTCTGGGCGAGGCAGCCGACCGACATGCCGAGCAGGCGGTGCACGGGGCCCATTTCGTCGGCGTCGCGCTGGGCCAGGTAATCGTTGACGGTCGTGACGTGCACCCCTTTGCCCACCAGCGCATTGAGGAAGGTCGGCGCGACGGCGCAGAGCGTTTTACCTTCGCCGGTCGCCAGTTCCACGAGGCCGCCGTAGTGCATGATGACGCCGGCGGCGAGTTGCACATCGAACGGTTGATAGCGATGGTGTCGGCGGATGGCGGCGCAAGCCAAACCGAAGGCTTCGGGGATCAGGCCGTCGAGCGTGACGCCACCGCGGGCTTTGCCGCGCAGGCTCATGCTGGCGGTGCGCAGATCCGCGTCGTTGAGGGTGAGGAACAGAGTCTCGAACTCGCGGATTTTGGGAAGCAGAAGCGCCGCCTTCGAGAGCCGCCGGGTCCAGGGCATACCCAGTGCGGAGAACATCGCATTGCCGGCGCCGGTGCCGAGCCGGCCGGCGACGTTGGCGATCTTGGGCTTCGCCATTTCGTGGCGCGGCTCGGTCGCGGGAACCAAGTCGAGGATTTCATCCGTCGCCGAACTCATGCCGAGCCTCCGAACTCCGTTCGGCTATTGTACGCCACGGGCATCCTTCGGGGGTGAATACAGTTTCACCCTTTCCGGTGCCAATCCCAAGCGGTTTCCACAATCGACCGCAGATCCGGGAACTTCGGGGACCAACCCAACTCCCGCTTCAGTTTCTCGGCGCTGGCCACCAGCACCGGCGGGTCGCCGGCGCGGCGCGGGGCTTCGATCACCCGGACTTTCTTGCCGCTGACATCTTCGCAAGTGCGGATCACTTCGCGGACGCTGTTGCCTGTACCGCTGCCGACGTTATAAGTCACAAATTTGCCGGCCGGTTGCTTCTCTAAGGCGAGCACGTGCGCCTCGGCCAAGTCTTCGACGTGGACGTAATCGCGGATGCAGGTGCCGTCGGGCGTGCCGTAGTCGGTGCCGAAGAGGTCGATGTGCGGGCGCTTCCCGAGGGCGGTCAAGAGCGTCAGCGGAATCAAATGCGTCTCGGGGTCGTGGGCTTCGCCGAAGGCCGCATCGACCGACGCCCCGGCCGCATTGAAATAGCGTAGCGCCGTGGAACCGAGGCCGTAAGCGGCGGAGTAATCGGCGAGCATCGCCTCGAAGGCGAGCTTCGTTTGGCCGTAGGGGTTCACCGGTTTCAGGGGGTGGTCTTCGGTCAGCGGGATCGTTTCGGGCGTGCCGTACACGGCGGCGGTACTGCTGAAGACGAAGCGCGGGATCGCGTGCCGGCGAACGCGCTCGAGCAGGTTGAGGCTGTTCAGCAGGTTGTTCTGGTAGAACTTGGCCGGGTGCGTGACCGACTCGCCGACGCTGGTACTCGCGGCGAAGTGCAGCACGGAGTCGATGCGGTTGACGACCAGCAGGTGATCGAGGTGGTCGATGTCTTTGAGGTCGCCGACGGTGAGGTTGGCCGCGGGGATGTTCGCGCGGTGCCCGGCGGTGAGGTTGTCGTAGACGAGGACGGTGTGCCCTTTGGCTAGGAGCCGCCGGGCCGTGAAACCGCCGATATACCCGGCTCCGCCGGTAACGAGGATGCGCATGGAGTGAGCCACATTTCGGGAGAGCGAATGAACTCGGGGATTTTAGGGATTACGGGGGCAGCGGGAAGTCGGCCGCGCGAACCCTCCCGAGATGGGCGGTGTCTTCACCTATGCACACGGGGATTGGCTAACGGTAGGCCAACGGTCTTTGAAGCCGTCCCGTGAAGGTTCGAATCCTTCTCCCCGTATCTTCGATTTCTCCGGGGTCGTGCTCTGGTGAGCACGCCGCGCTCTGACCGCGGATAGGTCGGTTCGATTCCGACCCCCGGAATTCACCGCCACTGCCCGCGGAACAGCGTCCGGCGTTCCGTAGCGGCCCACAGCGACTCGTACGGATCGCCCGTCGCTTCGCACTGCAACACGACGAAGTCCGCGCTCTTCCCCGATTCCAGCGTCCCGCAAACGTCGTCAAAGCCCAAGGCGATCGCGCCGTTCAGCGTGGCCATTTTCAGCAGGGTCTCGCCCGGCACATCCGGATAGCGCCGGTGCAGTTCCCGCACTTCCCCGAGCACATCGAGATCCGGATTACTGGCGAGGCTGTCGGTGCCAATGGCAACGTTGACCCCGCGCAACAGGAACTCCCGGAACGGGTGCGGCGGGTGGCCGAAGGCGAGGTGCGTCCTCGGGCAAATCACCAGCGACTGGTTCGCTGACAACGGCGTGTCACCAGGCAGGTAGTTCCCGTGGATGAACAAGCTCCGCAGTTCCGGGTGCGTCCGTAAGAACTCGCCGGGATCGCGGATGAGTCCGTCCGGTTCCCACACCCCGAGGTCTTCCAGAAAGGGCTTCAACGGCCCGCTCCGCAACTTCAGCAATTTTTCTTCCGCCACCGATTCCGCCAAGTGCACCGCTTGAATCCCCGGCAATTGCGCCGCGAGTTCGTAGCCGCGCTTGTGGACGGTGTACGGGGCGTGTGGGCTGCGGCCCCAACGGCAAGTGGGCGTATTCGGGTGTGCCGCCATCCCCAGAATCGCGGTCTGGAGTGAGGTTTGAAATCGCTCGAGCGATGTGCCGATGAGTTCCCAAAAGACAACCGCGCGAATCGGTGCGTTCGTCAACTGCGGCCAACTCAAGCCCCCGGCGGCGATATCGCCGACGAGCGTGACACCGGCCCGGAGGCTCTCCGCGAGACCCCGTTGAATATCGGCTTCGACTTGCTCGGCAGTCCGATTCCGGCGAAATGCGATGACGCGCTTCAGCCACTCCGGGAAGGCTTCGGTGCTATCGCGGCGGGCCAGTTCGTTCGCGCCGGATAAATCGAGGTGCGTGTGGGCGTTCACCAAACCGGGGATGACGACCGCCGCGCCGAAATCTTCGTCCGGAATTCGCACGCCGGCCGGTTCGACGGCTTCGATGAGGTCCCCGCACACGGTGATGGTACCGCGCTCCAGCGGTGGCCCGGCTACGGGGAGAATCCAGCGGGCGGTAAAAGTGTGCGCGTCCACGGCTCAGAACTCGATTTCGTGGGGCCAAGCGCTCGGCACGGCGAAGATTTTGCCATCGCCGATGCGGCCGGTACGGGCGGCCTTGGCGATCGTCTCGGCGAGTTCCGCGTACTTCCCGGCTTCGACCCACACGGTGATTTCGACCTTCGGCAAGTAGGCGGCGCTGTACTCGCCCCCTTTGTAGCGATCGAGGTAGCCCTTCTGCCGGCCGAAGCCCTTGGCCTCGCGGACGAGCCCCGCATCGACGCCGAAATCGGCGCAGGCCTGCAACACTGCCGCGGCGCGGAACGGTTTGACGACCACCACGAGCTGCTTGATCGCATCGGACATCGGCGTTCACATTGTGAGATAGACATACGCTCCGAAACCCACTGATACGGTACCGATCAATCCGGCTCCGAGCCAGAGGCCGCTCTGCCGTTTGCGGGCCAGCGCCAGCGCGGCGAGCGTCGCACCGGCTTGCCCGGCGAGCATCGCGTAGAAGAAGTTTTCGCTCCGGGAGTGGTGCCGCTCGGATTGCAAGCTCGAGGTTTTGACCCGCACTTCGTACAGGTGCCCGAGTTGCTGATTCAGATTCGCTTCAATGCGGTAACGGCGCTGTTCGACTTCCATGTGCTTGGCTTGCTGCCCGCGGTCCCGGCTCTCGGCCATGGCGGCGAGCCGGCGATTGAGAACGTCGACGACCGGTTGCCACTCGGCGTCGATCCGTTTGAGCTCGGCGTTTGCCCGATTGATCGTTTCTTCGAGTTTGACGCGATTCACACCGCGAGCGGCGCCGAGGAGTTCCGCTTCGGGTTTCCCATCACGGTTGGCGTCGAGCACCTTCACGATGGCGGCGTCGTCGATGGCAGGGAAGGTCTGCGACGGCGGACCGCCCTGGGACATCCAATCGCGGGCCGTTTGGCTCGCGGAACCCGGTGTCCCGAATGAGTCTGCGGGTTCCGGGATCGGGAGCTTGAATGCCTCGTCTGGCCGCAGCATCAAGGCCGCCGTCTGCATCATGAGGGACCGATCCCGCTTGTGCGACGCCACGCTCCATTGGTCGTTCGCTTTCGATTGATCCTGCGCCGCTTCGCTACGATGGTACATCGCCCGGCTCATCTCGCTGCTGCTCAGCCCCGCGAATGCCGTGGCGATGGCGGTCAGCGCGATCGGCAGCGCGGCCCCGAACTTTTCGAGCAGGTTCTTGGGCGGGCCTTGCATATCGACGGGGAAGGCATTGGTGTCCATGGCGACGGCTCCGGGGCGGGCGATTCTCGCACCGCCAGTTTATTCCCTTCTCCCGCCGTCGGTACATCCGCTCCCTAAAATACGCCAGTCTTCACGAATCGTTCCCAATTGACCGAGGCTCACCGTGGCCGATGCCCCGAAGAATCCCGCCCCAATCGAAGATCAAGCGAGCGTGCGGCTCGATAAACTTCGCCAGCTCGAAGCTCTCGGCATCGACCCGTGGGGCCAGCGCTTCGACGGCCGTACGCCCATCGGCGAAATTCGACTGCTCGAAGCGATGTCGTTCGACGACGCCAATCCGCAGGGAGTCCGTGTGATCGCCGCGGGACGGGTCGTGCGCCACCGTACCGGCGGCAAGCTCCACTTCCTCGAACTCTGGGATCAATCCGGCCGCATTCAGTTGATGATCCGCGTGAACAAGGTCAGCGAACTCGAATGGAAGATTCTGAACCTCCTCGATCTCGGCGACATCGTCGGTGTCGCCGGGGAGTTCGGCAAAACCAAGACGGGGGAACTGACGATCCAAGTCGACAAGCTGACGTTCCTCACGAAGTCGCTCGAACCGCACCCGAAGGATGTCTTCGGCCTCGGCGATATGGAGTTCCGCCTACGGCACCGCTACCTCGACATGATCTACACGCCCGACACGCTCCGCCGCGCCCACCAGCGTGTGAAGATCGTGCGCACCATCCGAAACCACCTCGACGGGCAGGGTTATGTGGAAGTCGAAACGCCGACGCTGCACGCCATCGCCGGCGGCGCCGCCGCGCGGCCATTCGCCACGCACCATAACGCGCTCGACCTCGACTTGTTCATACGCATCGCCTTGGAACTGCCACTGAAGCGCCTGCTCGTCGGCGGGTTGGAGAAGGTCTACGAGATCGGCCGGGTTTTCCGCAACGAGGGGATCAGCCCGCGGCACAATCCCGAATTCACGATGCTCGAGTTGTACTGCGCCTACGGCGACCTCTTCAGCATCATGGACCTCACCGAAGGGGTTTTCGCGGCCTGCGTCGACGCCCTCGGATCGGGGAAAGTCTTGCCCTACGGCGAACGGCAAATCGACTTCACCGGCCCTTGGCCTCGGGTTCTGTATTCCGACATTTTCTTGCAATCGGTCGGCGTCGATCTTTTCGACGAAGCTGGGGTGAAGGCGAAGGCATTGGCGAACGGACTCCACCTCGAACTGCGGGACGCGAAGGCCGGGACGAGCACGCCGAAGCAGCACGAGGTGCTGGTGCACGAACTCTTCGAGCATTTGTGTGAACCGAAGATCGGCGAGAGCAACACGCCGACATTCGTCTACGACTACCCGGCCGCGCTCTGCCCGCTGACGAAGCGCAAGCGTGAGAACCCCAAGCTCGCCGAGCGCTTCGAGCTGTACATCGCGGGGATGGAACTGGCGAACGCTTACACCGAGTTGAACGACCCGATCACGCAAGAAGCGACCTTCCGGCAGCAACTCACGGGGATGAACGACGAAGACAGCATGGCGAAGATGGACGACGACTTCGTCCGGGCGCTGCGCCACGGCATGCCCCCTGCCGGGGGTTTGGGCATCGGCATCGACCGCTTGGTGATGCTGCTGACGAACACGACGACGATCCGCGATGTGATCCTGTTCCCGCTGCTCCGCCCCGAGGCGAAGTGAGGCTGTTCTCAGTCATGCTCGGCATGACACCGCATAAGATTCACTTTCGTGTTGGTGGAATGCCGTGTCACGCGGAGCGTGACCCGCGGAAATGCCGAAGAGAATTCGGCACCCCATTCGAAGGCACGCGATGACATTTCTCGTCGAGTTGTTTCAACCAAACCAATGGTGGCGAAGTCGAGAGCCACGGCCACTCGGTTCCGGATTCTTCCCGTGATTAGGGATGCGGCCACGAGATCGTGATGCGCGACACCGGGCCGCTGAGGTGCAACTTCAAGAACGGGATCGGGTCGCTCGGATCGGTGTCGGTGTCGGCGATCGCGTTCATCGGGGCGATCCGGAGTTCCTGCTGGTGGTGCAGACTGAGGCGAATGCAGCCCGATTCGTCCGGGGTCACGTCGGTCAGCACGATCCGTTGGCGATCCATTTGGGCAACCGTGGCCCGGCCGCTCAATACGAAAGAGCGCGGCCGATTCAACTCGATCAAGGTGCACTCGCTCCCCGCCGTGTAACGGCCGACGACTTTCGCCGCCGGGTCGGTCATCCACCAGCGGGCGCTCTCGGGCGTCCGGCACAGGATCCAACCGATGTTGTAGCGCTGGCAGTAAGCCGCGCGTTCGGCGGGAGTCCACTCGGCCAAGGGTCGCCCTTGCAATTTTCCGGCTTTCATCCCGCAGGCCAAATGTTCGATGTTCGCCTCGGGATCGAGCCCGCCAATGCAGTAGCGATCACCCGGCAAGCCGAGCAGCGCCGGCCAGTTCCAACCGGGCGACGCGGTGCCATCGTCTTCGATCAACAAGCGCGCTTCGGGCGTCGTCGTATTGTGAATCGCTTCGATCAATTGCTGCTGCGCCGGCGTCGGCCCGAGTTGCAGCGGTGCGACAGCCATGCCGAAACCGAACCAAGCCATGAGGAGCGGTAACGCGCTGACGGAACCGATCAGGGCGACGCCGACTCGCACGCACTGCAAACCATGACCGATGGCATAAGCCGCCGGGATGACCGCGAGCGCGGGCAAAACGCCGCCGACCGACTCGGCGGAGCGGGCTGCAAGCCAAGTTTGGCCGAGCCGGGCCGCGATCGCGGCGCTCAGCCCGGCCGCGAGGATCAACCAGACCGAGCCGCTGCGGCCCTGTCGAACCAGTATCACGAGGCCGGGAATGGCGAGCAACGCGGCCGCGATTCCGAGTCGGCCCGGCCCGAACAAGTCGCCGTAATCCGAGAATTCACCCAGCAAATTCAACAGATCGGGCACGCGCTCCGCTTCACCCGCACTCGGTTGCCGCAGCCACCAGAATCGGCTCCAATCGGCGAGCCACCAGAGGTTCGGCACGACGCCGACGCCGAGCACCGCCAGCAAACCCAAGTGCCAAGCCAGTCCGTGCCGAGGGGCCGAGATGAGGTAATAGACGGCGACCATCGGTAGGACGCCGAGCCAGCCGACGGGGTGGACGTACCAGCCGACGACGGACGCCGCCGCCATGAGCAGCCAGCCGGTGAGGCCGGGATCGGCGGCGTAGCGGGCGAGGCCACCGCTGAAGGCGATCCACGCGAGGCCGAGCATCAATCCGTCGATCTGGCCCGCTTCCAATAGCATCCGCACGGCCGGGCTCCACCAGACGAGGCAACCGCCGAAACCGGCCAAGGTCGCCACCGGGGCGTTCAAACCGAAACCGCGACCGCTCGCTGCGAACACCAACGGCACGACGGCGCAAACCAGAAACAGCCCGAGTTTGTAGGCCGCCGCCGGGCTGCGCGATGGAAACGCGTAGAGGAACACCTCGGCGGGCCGGGAGCCGGAATCGAAGACCGGCGTCTTGGGATAGCCGGCTTGAAAATGCGGATCGTAGCACGTGACGGCCTGCGATTCTCGAAATGTCGCGGCGCCCAGTAGGCCGTGATACAGGTGCAGCGGGTGCCGGCCATCCAGGATGGGGCGGTCGTCGTCGAGTCCGGAATCGAAGAGCCGGAGCGCGAGTGCCCCTTGGCCGACGACGAGGACGGCGAGTGCGGCGAGCCATATCGGACGGGAGCGAAAACCGAGTGCGGGGGCGACCATCCGACGCGCATCCTTGCGGGGGAAGACCACGGACGCGGACTCTACCGGAAGGTTCCGCCGGCGACAAGCCGGGGTTGTGCAAGGGGTGCGACAACGGATTCTGGCGGCGAGAAACCGTAAGCCGAGGAATGGTCGCTCACAAGCAATCCGACCACGAACACCGTCCAGCTCTCGTTCAACCTGAGCGTGCTCGTCGAGGAAATGCAAGAACTCGGAATCGACCCGCAGTTCGGGGGAAGAACACAACCGAAGGTGGCCGAGGGCTACGGCTTTATCAAGGGAAACTGTATTGAACCGACTGACCACTACAGTCAACGGCCATCAGATGTATAACCTCGAGAATTTCGACCACATTATTTTTCTTTTCCGGAGTGGTAGAAGAAGGCCGAGGCTCCCCGACCGGCACAGCCGCAAATGTTTGAGCAACAACGCATTCGCGATGTCGTCCCAGAGGGTGCCGCCGTCTCGCTTGAGATTGGCGTATGAATAATAATCCGGTTCCTGCTTGAAGAGCCATCAAGACATGGTAATCTTTTGCGGAGGCGATGTTCACGCATTCAGTAGTCAAGGAGTTTGGAATGATTCTCTCCGACCGCGAGATGCGCATTTTTGTCGAGCAACGACGGATCATAATTTCGCCAGTGCCCCCGGCGCTAGCTTGGTCTTCAACAGCAATTGACCTGTCACTTTCCCATAAACTGTTAGAGTGGAAGACGTTTTCTTCCAACCCCGCGATGGGGTACTCGCCCAAATTCTGTCCCGGCATTCCGAACTTTAACGTGAACACTATCATAAGAGAGAACACAAAAGAAGTAACCATATCTTACGATGTGCCTTACCAATTGGAAAAAGGTGCGTTCATGCTTGCTTGGACGGTCGAAAAAGTGTACTTACCCGTCACATCTAGAATTGCGGCAAGAGTTGAAGGAAAGAGTAGCCTAGCCCGACTTGGATTGGGAGTGCATGTCACCGCCCCAACTATTCACGCAGGGTTCGGTTTGGCAGTGACTCGGGATCTTAAAGCCAAAACCCCGCAAGAACAGGGGCTTCCGATTCAACTCGAAATTTGGAATGCCGGCCCCCTGCCCATCGCCTTAGTCCCCAACATGAGGATCTGTCAAATCATCTTCGAGGAAGTACATGGCACCCCGGAACAGGGCTACTCAGGACAGTTCGTTGGCCAAGGGCCAACGCCTGACTAAAGTCAGGCAAAACTAGGCTCGTTCACGACGATTGCACTCGCTGGCACCCAGATACGACGGGCGCCCGAGTCCGTTTCCATTGGTAACTCGACTAGGTACGCGTTTGTCTTGGGGTCTTGGTGTATCACTCCCACTTCGATGAACTGCGCCTCTTTTTGCGACGACTCGCTACCTGCAGCGCGGAAGTATTCGGACTCTCCACGGTAGTTCTTCACTTCGACGGTAACTTCCCCATCCATCAGCCCACCCCGAATTGACGCACATGAGAGGAAAACCATCGTAGTCACTCCTTGTAACAACCAGCACTTCGGTTAAGCCCTGTGCAAAATCCGCCACAAAGCCATCATAAGAATACTGTACAAAAGGATAAGAGTCAAGCCCATCACCAGGGATCATAATCTGGAACGAAGTCGATTTGGAAAGTTTTTTTGAACAGTAGCCCAAAAAGGGAAGGTCTCCTGATTGCCTTGCGGGCCAAATCACTGGAATTTATGGAACTCTAGCACGAGTTCAGGAAGTCAATTTTGCGACTCGAATTCCGCCACCACCAGCTCGGCGCGCGCTCACAGTGAGATAGCTACGTCCCGATTCGTGAGCAAATACAATACCTCAATCTGGCAGTGTAAAACTCGCTATTCGTATCACTCCGTATAACAAACGCGATCTCGCTCAAAACCTATTGACTTGCCTCAAAAATCGGAAGCGCGTAGGCTACGGGTCCTAAGCATCCCACAGGTGGAAGTGGGTATCGCTTTAACGGCCACTGCGTGGTAGAACATGTGAGTCACCTTGTCGGCCCGGGAAAAATTGCTTGCTTTCGGTAAAAGTGTCGCTTGGTGTCGCTGGCAGATACGCTTGGTCGGTGATCAGATTCGTCGCACGCGGGTGGGCGTCAAAAACGGGTCGCTTGTACAATTTTTACTACACTTTCGAGTCGCACGAATGTCGATTTCGCTTCGGCCGTCCTGCAGCCGATCGGTTCTCTGCGTGCTTGCGCTGCTCGGCACGACCACTCTGGCAAACGCACAACCGGGTAAAAATAGTCCCCCGCCCGGTTACCTTCGGTTGGCGCATTCGATGAGCACGCCTTACTCGGAGAGAGAACCCGAGTCCACATTAGGTCGCGCGTCCACGTCCGACGAACGCGATGACGAGGAGGTTTTCCTAACCGGGCGTCCGGCACCGTTCACGGTGGTGAGCGTCGTCAAGGATCTGCTCAACGCCAAGCACCCGGCAGTGAAAGCCGCCATCTCTCGGCTCCTGGATGGGGCTGAAATTGCCGACCAGATCGAGGCGAAATACGAACGGCGCTCAGCGGGTGCGCGCTCGCAGTTCGATGATGTCCTGAAGAAGGCGGCGTCGGGCGGTTTCAAGCGCACCGAACAGGTCACGACTTGGCGTCCCAATTCCGACGGAACCCGGTCACTGGTCGTCCGCGAGGCCACTGTCGACAAGAGCATGGGGCCGTTGCTCGTGTCCGGTCTGCTGGCCGGAGTCATGAACGGTCAGAACCACCACGAGCAGAAGTATAACCAGATGGTCAAAGCCCTGGAGGCTGCTCGCCTGCGCGCCTGGTCGGAACTCCTCGCGCAGATGGATCAGATCTATCCGAATCATAACGCCTTATCCCCGGACCTCCGGATTCAGCTCATTCCACCGAACATTGAGGGCGGAGGGCCGAACGGGGCGTTCAAAATCGTGAACACGGGGAAACAGCGATTGACCAACCTGACAATCGTGCTGGGGTTAACTCACTTTTCGACCGCCCCCGAAACAACGTCACTTCGGGTGTATTTCATCCCGGAACTGGCCGCCGGTGCGAGCATCTGGATGTCGACTTGGATCGACGCCAACTGTGAATCCGAGTCCCACAAGCGGGTGCGTCCGAGCACAGCAGAGCCGTTTCGCACCGACCGCTGGCGGGCCGGAGCGGGTGGGCTGATCAAAATGTGGTCGATGGCGTGGGCTAATCAGGGAAAAATCAAGTACAAGACGCGGGATTTCCCTCAACAGGCCGAGTGGATGGCGGAGTGGCAACTCTCGACCGCGTTTCACGAGCTCACGACGTCGACGCGCGTCGACGGAAGCCTGCCGAAGCGCGCGGTCGAGGTGTGGGCGGTCGACACGGCCAAGCGTGTACGCGATTATCTGCCTGCTGATTCGGAGTTCGCCAAACTCGCCAAGCCCTTGGGCAACGCGGAGTTCGAATCGTTTCTCAAGGAGTCCCGCGCTCGTGAGGAGGAGCGGGTACGGAAAATGATCAAAGCCGGGGCGATCTACGCTGGCGACCGGTTGCGTACTGCCCGAGGGAATTTCGGAGAATTTCAGTTAAAGGAGAGTACCGGAGAGTCCGCTGAGTACGGGGCGGTCGCGCTGCAGATCGAATCCGCGGACTTGCCGGACGGTCGGGTTCGGGCCTTGGTGTTCAATCCAGCCCAACCGAGCCATTACAAGCGGATGTGGGGGCAGGTCATGACGAACCAAGTCGGCCGCCCCGTGCTGTGCTTGTGCGGGGCCGCTACGCGAACGGAGCAGTTGCCTGCGCACTTCTACGATGCGGGGGGCAGTATCGCGCTTGAGATCGACCTGTTCGGGTTATTCGGACGGCAGCATGGGCATGCTAGACCCGAAAATTGCTGGTATCCCCTCCATCTCCGGCCCGATGATAGCGCGAAGATCAAGGCTGCCGCCGCGGAAGCCAAGAAACTGGCCGACCAGTGCGAAGAACCGCTGAAGGAGTGGCTCAGTGTGAAACAGGGCCGCACCGGCACCTGGCAGTTTTTCCCCGTCGCAATACCTCCCGGATCTCGCCAGCCGACCCCGCCCACGGACGAACAGCCAATCACGCTGAACATCGAGAACTGGAAGGCCGAGTCGAGGACCTGTGAGGTCGTCATCACGGCCAACAAACATAAAGTCCGCCGCACGGGAGTGCTCGTATCGGTTTGCGGAGTTCCGGCGATCGACATGCTCGACACGCGGCCGCTAATGCTCGGCTGGGAGGGTGGAATAGACGAAAGACGCAAGGAAATCATCGTGAACCGCGAGATGGCCTTGGAAAAGGCGAAAAATGCGGGCATCGACACATTTTTAGCGCCTAAATATGACGCGAAGGAAGTTCGATTCGGCCTTCAGCAAATCAACAACCTCCAGTACTACCTCCCGTCGACTCGACCTGATCGGTTTTGGCTTCAATCAGTTGATGGCAAGTTGACGGGTAGGATTGGACTCTACAACCGGCTGAGCATGCAAATTCCTATGAAGTAATGCGACGAGGTGTGAAGTCAGTTTTGCTGTTCGGAGCGAATAGAAAGAAGACGCTCCGGCTCCCTTACTTGGAGTTTGAAACCGAGCGGGAAACAAGCTCATCGCGAAGAAAATCCAAGAAACAACGATCGGCAGTGCGATTTAGCTTTCGGAGCTTTCGGAGCTTTCGCTGCTTTCGCTGCTTTCGCTGCTTTCGCTGCTTTCGGAGCTTTCGCTGCTTTCGGAGCTTTCGCTGCTTTCGCTGCTTTCGCTGC
>JBBRUN010000008.1:0-26811 GCA_038247765.1 Gemmatales bacterium
CGCTTGCTGACGATGACGGCGAGGATTTCCGTACCGTCGAGAACGCCGCCGTTGCGGATGGCCAAACCGACGCCGGCGCCGACGAAGAAACCGCCGAAAACGGCCCCGAGGAGTTTATCGACGGTAGCGTGCGGAAAAGGGACGGTCTCGACGACGACTGCGAGCGCCGCGATCGCGAGGAAGCTCTTCACGGCGAAAGTCCGCCCGATCCGCCGGTGCGCGATCAGCACGAACGGCATATTCAGCAGCAGGAGGAACACAGCCAATGGCACGCCCGTCCATTGGGCCGCGAGCATCGACACGCCCGTGACGCCGCCGTCGATGAAATGATTCGGCAGCAGGAAGCAGTCGATGCCGAGCGCGGCGACGAACGCCCCGCCGAGTAGCCAGAGGTAGCCGGTGAGAATCCGTACCAAGTCGAGTCTCCATCCTTGTCGCGGAATTCTACGGCGCGTCCGGCGCGAAGGGAGCCGGTTCTTCGCCGAGTCGGGCGAGCGCGGCCGGTTCCCACGAGCTTTCGTCTTCGATCGGTTCGACGTGGATCGTCACTTCCAACTCGTTCGCCAAGTCCTGCAATTTCGTTTCGATCTCGTGGGCCAGCGTGTGCCCGGCGAGCACCGTCCACGAACCCGGTACCAGCAAATGGAAATCGGCGAACTTCCGCCGACCGGCCCGCCGCGTCCGCAGATGGTGGAAGTGGCAGCCCTCCGGCAACGCCGTGCGAATCCCCTCCCGCAACAGATTCTGATCGCCCGGCGGCAGGGCCCGATCCATCAAGCCATCGAACGAGCGCCGCACGAGTTTGAACCCGGTCCAGAGAATACCGATGCCCACGGCGAGGGCCGAGATCGGGTCGAAGTACGCCAACCCCGTCAGGGCGACGAGGCCCAGCCCAGCCACGACCGCCAGCGAAGTCAGCACGTCGCTCATCAGGTGGTGCCCGTCGGCTTCCAAGATCACCGAGCCGTGCTTTTTGCCGACGCGCAGCAGCACCACGGCCACACCGAAGTTGATCGCCGAGGCGACGACCGTGAGCGCGATGCCGAGGTCGAGGTGGCCGAGTTCCTTCGGCTCGAACAACCGCCCGACGGCGTACCACACGGTGCCCAGCCCGGCGACGAAGACCAGCGTCCCTTCGAGGCCGCTGGAAAAGAATTCGATCTTCTCGTGGCCGTAGGCGTGCTCCGGATCGGCGGGTTTGTGCGAGTAGCGCAGGCTGAAATAGGCCGCCGTCGCGGCGAGGAGATTCACCAGCGATTCGAGCGCATCCGAAAACAGCCCGACGGAACCGGTGAGGAAGTACGCGGTCCCCTTCAAACCGATGGTGAGCACGGCCGCGAGGAGCGACAGCAGCAACGGTCCGCGGAGCGATTGGTAAGACATGCGCTACGGTATATGAAAAAGCCCGACGGGCCGCACACCGGGGGTTGGTGGGCGGCCCGTCGGGTTGTGGGTCGAAGTCCGGGGGGTTGGACTTCGACGCGGGGGATCGTCCGGCTCGGGAACCCGGGGGGTGGGCTGCGGATCGTCGGGGGGTTGACGATTCGCAAGAGCCGGGGCGAGGAGGTCTTTGGGGGATCCACTCGCCGGTCATCGGAGTCGGTTGGGGTCGACCGCGATAAAACTGAGTAAAGCATGGCCCGTGCCAAAACTCGGATTTGGCCGGCAGTCGCCGTTAATCCTTAGCAATACAGGGATTGCGATTCTGGCTTTGCGAAGGCTTGCAAATCCGTTTATCGAAGTTGCAATAGTTACCGTGTCCGGGCCGGTAACTATTGCAAGCTTTGCAAAGTTGGCCGGAAGTTCCGCTATTGTGGTTGATTGCGGCTAATTTGTAGGTGAACTCGCAAAGCCTCGGTGCGACATACAAATCAGCCGCAATCAACCACCCTATTAGACGCCGACCCAGCGCTCGGTGGCGTGGCTTTGCAGAATGGCTTCGCAGATTTGCACTTCCCGGTGGCCGTCGGCGAAGCTCGCGTACAAAGGCTCCGGGTTCGGCGATTGCCCGGCGAGGGCCCGTTCCACATCGGCGTAGACCGCCCGATAGAGTTGCTTAAAAGTATCGGGAAAACCCTCGGCATGGCCGCCGGGGTAGTTGGCATACGGGCGCACGCCCGGGGCCAACAAGGCCGGATCGCGCGTCAGCAGTTTGTTCGGCCGGTCGCGGTAGCCGATGTGCAAACCGTTCGGCTCCTCGCTGTTCCAGCCGAAGGAACTGCTCTCGCCGGCGATGTCGAACCGCAGGGCATTCTTGCGACCGGCCGTCACCTGCGAAACGGTGAACGAGCCCCGCGCACCGCCCCGGAACCGCAGCAAGATGGACGCGTGATCGTCCGTCGTCACTTGCACCCGCTCGGTTTTCTTGGACACGGACGTCGGCCCGCTGTAGGTTTCGCTTCCGCCGAGGGGCTTGTGCCGAATCGGGTGGACGGTCTTCACATCGGCGAAGACCGCTTCGACTTCCAACCCCGTGATAAAACAGACCGTGTCGAGCCAGTGCGTGCCGATGTCGGCGACGGCGCGGAGTGCCCCGCCCTCACCGGCGATGACGCGCCAGTTGAAATCGCCCGGCAGCAGCAGCCAATCTTGGAGGTAGTCGCCGGTGATGTGGAAGACGCGGCCGAGGTGCCCGGCTTTGCGGCGCTCGCGGGCTTCGAGCACCAGCGGGTAGAAGCGGACGTTGTAATTCACCGCCGCGACGACGCGCTTTTGCCGGGCGAGCTCGACCAACTCGGCCGTTTCGGCGGTGGTCATGCCGAGCGGTTTCTCGCAGACGACGTGCTTGCCGGCGTTCAACACTTGTTGGCATTGGGCGAAATGGTGGACGTTGGGCGAGGCGAGGTGGACGACCTGCACGAGGGGATCGTCGAGGAGTTCCCCCAAGCTGGCGTAGCCCCGGGGAATGGCGAGATCGCGGGCGGCGACGAACGATTTTTCCGGGGTTGAACCGAGGATGCCGACGACGCGGTGGCCCAGTCGGCGGAGCGCTTCGACGTGCACCGGGCCGATGAAACCGATTCCGACGACCGCTACGCCGATTGCGGCCATGTTGAACTTCTCATGATTCTTTCTGGATGACAGTGCTAAAGTATGACGATATTATCGGAAGAGTTCACCCGGATGCTCGATTGTCCCGGAGTCTTGCCATGCGAAGCTTGAACCGAATCATTTGGGCCGCAGCCATCACGGCCATCTTCGCGGGCGGGGCCGCGGCCCAAACGACCGGTACCGGCACTGGGGGCAGTACTGGCGGCACCGGAGGGGGAGGTGTGAGCGGAGCGGGCACGAGCGGCGGTGGCCCGGCCGGGAACGCAAATAGAACGGCGACCCAGCAAGCTCCGCCCATCGTGGCACCGTCGGAAGTCAACACGACCAGCGCGGCTCTAGCGACTTCCAACGCTTTCAACAGATACTACGCCAACCCCTATTTCCAAGGCCGCGCCGGCACGACCGGCGGCAGTTCCGGGGCGAATGCCAACACGCCCGGCGGGTTCGGGACTGCGCTCTACGGCGCCACCGGAACGACCGGCACAACCTCGGGTACGACGAGCGGCAACCGATCGGGCGCCACGGCCCGCAACGCCGGCACCAACACCGGTTCCACATCGGGCATCGGCGGCACCGGTACGGCGGCGACCGCGACCGGCACCCGCACCCAGCAAGGCGGTATTCAGCAAAATACCCAAGGTGGGGGTCGCAATACGAACTCGCTGAACCAACAGAACAACGGCCTGACCACCGGCCGGCAGATTTCTTACACGGCGACGCTGAAGTTCGCGGCCCCGAGTGTCCCCGTCGCCCAGATGCAAGCCGACCTCCGCGGCATGATCGACGCCTCCAGCAGCATCGCCGACGCCAAGGGAGTCAGCCTCTCGGTGGCCGAAGGCGGCGTGATCGTGCTCAAGGGCAATGCCAAAGACGAGGACGAAGCCAACTTGATCGAAGGGATGATCCGCCTGACGCCGGGGGTCAAGCAAGTCCAGAACGAACTCAAGTTCCCGGTGCAGTAACGGCGCGGGGTCCGAACGATATAATACGAACACGGGGGGCCGCCCCGTGTTTTTTCGTTCCCCACCCCCGAGATCCCAACCGATGGCGGGCAAGAACCCCTACATCACGCCCGTGAGCGCCCCGGTGGCCACGAAGCCATTCAAAATCACCTTCGTTTTGCAAGAGACGAACGAGGCGAAGGAACTCAGCGTCGATCCCGCGATGCTGCCGTTCGGTCGCAGTGGCGAACCGGGCAGCATCATGGATCTCGCCTACGGGGCCGGCGTCGAGATCGACCACGCCTGCGGCGGCGTTTGCGCCTGCGCGACCTGCCACGTCTACGTGCAGCAGGGGCGGGAAAGCTGCAACCCGGCCACCGACGACGAAGAAGACATGCTCGACACGGCCCGCGCCGTGACGCCGGAATCGAGATTGAGTTGCCAGTGCGTCCCGGACGGCACGCGGGATCTGCGGGTGGTCATCCCGGCGTGGAACAAGAACTTCGTCCAAGAAGGGCACGGGTAAGCGACCGGGCCGCGCCGGGCGCCGACATCCGAAGGCCGTGCCACCGACCCATCAACGAGGTTCGAATTCGTGATCGCTTCCGCCAACCGCCCCGGGTTGACCGGCTCCGAGGTCGAAGCCAGTCGCCGCCAGCACGGGATCAACGAGTTGACGCCGCCGCGGCGGGCCGCGTGGTGGGAAGAGTACCTCAGCAAGTTCAACGACCCCGTGATCCGCATCCTGATGCTCGCCGCCGGGTTGGCCATCGCCGTCGGAATCGCGGACGGCCACATCGCCGAGGGCGCGGGGATCTTGGTGGCGATCTTCCTGGCCACTTTTCTGTCCTACTGGAACGAACACCGGGCCGCCCGCGAGTTCGACATCCTGAATAAGTCCGAAGATGCGGTGCCGGCGAAGGTGATCCGCGACGGCAGTTACACCCGCATCCCCAAGCGGGACGTGGTCGTCGGGGATATCGTGTTCGTCGAAGTCGGCGAAGAAATCCCGGCCGATGGAACCCTGCTCGAAGCGGTCGGCCTGCTCGTCTCGGAAGCCAAGTTGACCGGCGAATCGCGGCCCGCCGAGAAGCAAATCGGCGGGGAGGCGGCCCGACTCTTGCGCGGCACCACGGTCGCCGAGATCCGGCGGGGTTCATCGTGACGGCGCCGATGGCGAAGTTCGTCTTCGGAGTGGGCGGGCTGTTCTGGGCGATTCTGCTCGGGTTGATCCTCTGGCTGCAATCGGACGGCGAGTTGCCCGCCGGCGACGATGCGACCCGCGGCGGCACGATCGTCTTCAACGCGTTCGTCCTGCTGCAATTTTGGAATCTTTTCAACGCGAAAGGCTGGGGTCGCAGCGGTTCGGTCTTCCCGACTCTCGGCAACAACATCAGCTTCCTGCTCGTGGCCGGGGCGATTTTGGCCGGTCAAATCTGCTTGGTGCAGTTCGGCGGCGCGGTGTTCCGCACAGTGCCGTTGAGCCTCGCCGAGTGGGGCGTGTTGCTGGCCGCCACGTCCGGCGTCTTCTGGGCCGGTGAAATTTGGCGAGCGTTGACCAAAAGATCCGAATGACTCACTTCTGAAGCGGCGCGGTCAGCTTCAGTTTCAGGCTCCACTTCGTGCTGTCGACCGTACCCGATTGCTTGACCTCCAAGGCGTCGAGCAACTCGATGACTTGCTGCAGTTCGCGGAATTCCTTCAACACGTCGGCGGCGGTTTTGCCCGTGAGCGAGGAGAAGAGATTGGCGAAGTCTTCGCCGTGGGCGCGGAGGTATTGCTCGAGCGATTTCCAACCGATGCGGAGGAACGGAGCGTCTTCCGGTTTGGCGGTGTCCTTTTTCGGGTCGAAGCGTTGAATCGCTTCGGGCGAGGAGGCGAACAGGAAGAAGTCGCCGCGTTGGGCGAAGGCGGGGCGAACCCCGGGCGGCAGCAGTTTTGCATTTTCCAGATGCTGGATCGGCCCGGCGTCGTCCTTGATTTCGCGGATCGTGAATTGGTCGTCGTGGGTACGGTTGTAATCGACGCGGAACATTTGGAAGGCGAAGTTCAGCCCGAGTTTCAGGGCGTCGCCGAAGGTGTTGTCTTTGCTTTCCGGAGCGCGGACGCGCAACGCCACGGTGAACTCGGGGAGCGTCCGATTGCCGGTTTTGCCCGGTGCCGTGAGCCAGACCCCCCAATCGGGGCCGATGCTTTTCAGCAGTTCGGGGAAGGCGTCTTTCCCCACGGCCGGGGCGATTTGCTTGTCGAGGAGTTCTTGGAAACCTTTCAATCCCGGTTCGCTGAGGAAGGTTTTGCCGAGCTTCATCAGTTGCGGGAGGTCGAGTTTGCCAGCGAGGGCGAAGAGCACATCGGCGGGGATGTGCGACCAGAGCGCCGAGGCTTTGGGGGTACCGAGGAACGGCTTCAATTCCGGCGGCACGGTCTTCGGGTCGAACGAGGCGTGCACGGCGATTTCGACATCGGTGCCGAGTTCGACCGCGAACGCGACTGAGTTCGTGGCTAACCAGATTTTGGCGAACTGCTTCAGGAACGATTCGGCGTGTTCGTCTTTTATGCTGGCGATGCGGGCCTTCAAATCGGCGTCGAGCGTCCGCGGTTGGAAGATCGCCGCGATCGCGGCCTTGTGCAGACCGAGCTTGTCGTAGGCGTCGAGGAACGGGGCGGTCTTCGCCGGGGTGGCTTCGAGCGCGAGGGTCGCTTTCAGCAGCGATTCGTCTTTGGAAAAGGCGAAGACGCCGGCGCGGACGAAGTAGTATTCGCCGGTAGCGTCGGATTTGTCGCGGTGGAAGTAGGCGAGTTTGCCGAGGGGCTTTTCCGTGAGGGCTTTCAACTCGCCCGATTGCTTTTGGGTGTCGTTGAAGTTGTCGATCAGCTTCGCCAAGGCCTTCGGTTCCTTCGCTTTCAGCATCAGCACGCCGGCGTCTTCGTCCGGTTTGTCGGTCGGGCCGGGGCGGTAGGCGTAGAGGACGGCGTCGCCCAAGATGTCGTCGCGGAGTTGTTCGACCGTCAGGTGCAAGTGTTCGGTCAGGATCGTTTCGAGGGCGAAGATTTTCTCCATCGCATCGGGGTTCAGAATCGTCCGGCCGAGCTCGGATTTTTTCACCGCGGCGAGGAACGGCGACTCCGCGATGCGTTGGGAGTGGCTCTTCCAATCTTGGGCGACGAAGCAGATGGAGCAATCCGCAGGCACGCTGCGCAAGAGATCCTGCGTCGGGTTCGCCCGGAGCGACGACGCGATCCCGATGCAGGCAAACAGGGCGAGCGAGCAGATTCGGATCATGGAAGTTCTCGGCTCAGGATCGGGGTTTGGCGGGGGCGATGCCGAAGTCGCGGAACATCCGGTTCAAGGCCCTCCGCGGCTGATCGGTGACGGGATCGAGGCCGGCGCGGGCGCTGGTCGCCGATTCGGTCAGCCCTTTGGTTTCGATGTTCATTTTCGGATCGGTCGGCATCGGCTTGGGTAAGCGCTCCGCGGAGGCGATCATCGTCTTCGACGGCGCGAGCGCTTTGTCGGTCGTTTGGCGGGTCATCGAAGCCAGCGCTTCCCCCGCCTCGGCGAACGGCTTTTGAATCGGCGTCGGTTTCGCGGGCGCGGCTATCGTGGGTTGGGTACTCGGCGGCACGATGGCCACGTCCGGTTTCGGGGCTGATTCCGACAGACCCGCGATGAGGGCGAGAGCCACGGACGCGGCGAGGGCCAAGCCACCGGCGCGGACGAGCCAGACGTGGCGGCGCCGGACGCGATGCTGCGATTGAACCGCCGCCGTCACGCGGTCTGCGAACCCGGCGGGCGCGGCGGGCCACGCCGGAGCGTAGGTGGGCAAGTCGTTCGGTTCTATCGGGTTCGCGTTCATGGTTTCGGTTCGGATTCGGGCATCAGGCCGAGTTCGTTTAGCTTTTCCAAAATAATCGCCCGTGCCCGGTGCAGCCACGTTTTCACGGTGCCCACCGGCCGGCCCACGACCTCGGCGATCTCTTCGTACGATCGGCCCGATTCGTGGAACAAGATAAACACCTCGCGATAGTCGTCCCGCAAGCTTTCGACAGCGGCCGCGATCACCGCCGTCAGTTCGCCATCGCCGGCCGCGTGCTCCTGGCCCGGCAATTCGGCGATGTAGTCGATCAACTCCGGGCGCTTGGGCCGCTTGGCCAGCCACGTCCGGCAGCGATTCACCGCGATCGTCAGCACCCACGGCCGTAATGGCCGGGTCGAATCCCATTTGCCGAGGCTCCGGAAGATGCGCAGGAAGACTTCTTGGGCGACATCTTCAGAATCTTGGTGGTGGCGGAGCAATCGGGCACAGAGGCCGTAAACCTCGTGCTGGAAACGCTCCACCAATTCCCGCGTCGCGGTAACATCACCCGAGAGGCACCGGCGAGCGAGGTCGCGATCATCGGCCACAACTCAGCCCTCAGCAGTTCTACCCCAGTTGCGCCTGGTGGGTTTCGCAGGGCATTTCGTTTCCCGCTGGCGAATCTTGCCGCGATTTCGGAATTCCCCGGCAGGCGTATCTTAACGGGACGGAAACGCGGGGATTCTCGGCGATGGCGAAAATCACGGGGCGGCGGGTCGGGTTGTCGCTGCCGCGGCGCTGGATGGCCGACATCATGCACCTCAGCCGGGGGATGCCATATTTCGTCGTGGACCGGCAGATGAACCTCAGCGATGTCGTTGCGGCTCGGTCAGCGTTAGCGAAACCGCCCTCGTGGCCCGCGATCTTCTTAAAGGCCTAGTCCCTCGTCGCGGCGAAGCGGCCCGAACTGCGGCGGTCGTTTCAAACTTTCCCGTGGTGCCACCTCTACGAAGCCGATGTGTCCGTGGCCTCGATCGCCGTGAGCCGGGAATATGAAGGAGAATCGGCCGTCTTCTTCGGGCTGCTGCACGCGCCGGACAGGCAGAGCTTGCTACAACTCACGGCGCACCTGCACGATTTCAAAACGAAGCCCGTCGAAGAAATTCGCGCGTTCGCCCGGTTGATCAAGTACACGCGCTATCCGAAACCGCTCCGGCGGTTCATCTGGTGGGTCGGGTTGCACCTCACCGGCAAGCACCGGGCGAAGTCGATCGGCACCTTCGGCTTAACGACACTGAGTTCCAAACAGACGGGCTTGCTGCACGTGCAATCCCCCTGCGCGACGACGCTTACCTACGGGCCGATCGCCGACGACGGCACGGTGGAAGTGCGCCTGAGCGCCGACCATCGCGTGCTGGATGGCCTGACGGCGGCTCTGGCGCTGGAAGATTTGGAAGCGGCGTTGAATGGTGAGATCGTTGCGGAATTGCAGATCGGCGAGCCGGCGGCGTGATCCGCCGGGTTCTGTTTCGTAGCAGAGAATCCGGCAGCTGACGCTGCCGGCTCGCCATTTTTCGTAACCGGGCCTACACTGGAGCTGCGGGGTGGTTCCCAACGGGAACCGCCCCGTTTTCATTCCTGATCCGAGCTTCCGCATGGCCGACCTCCGCACTCCACTGCACGCTTGGCACGTCGCCCGCAAGGCGCGGATGGTGCCCTTCGGCGGCTGGGAAATGCCGGTGCAGTACGCCGGCATCATCGAAGAACACAAAGCCGTACGCTCCTCCGCCGGGCTGTTCGACATCAGCCACATGGCCCGACTCAGTTTCACCGGGCCGGATGCGCTCGCCCTGCTGGAACTGGTTTTCACGAACTCCGTCGCCTCGATGAAGGTCGGCCAAGTCCGCTACGGCCTCGTCTGCAATCTCCGCGGCGGCATTCTCGACGATATCCTCGTTTACCGGTTCTCGGATCATTTCGAAGCCGTGGTGAACGCCGGCAACCGGGTGAAGATCCTCAGTTGGTTGCAGGAGCACCTCGGCGAACTCGATTGCAGAATCGTCGATCACACCTTCGAAACGACGATGATCGCCATCCAAGGCCCGCGCTCGGTGGCGCTGGTCGAAGGTGTCTTCGCCGGCGACGTCTCGAAGTTGAAGTACTACTACGCCATGCACACGACGTGGGGCGGGTTCGCCGTCACCGTCAGCCGCACGGGGTACACTGGCGAAGATGGTTTCGAGATCGTCGTGCCGAATGCCCTCGGCGTGCCGATGTGGGAGGCTCTGGTCGCCCAAGGGGCCGTGCCGTGCGGCCTCGGTTCGCGGGATACCCTCCGGCTCGAAGCCGCGATGCCCCTGTACGGCCACGAACTGAGCGAGCAGATCGACCCGATCCAAGCGAAGCTCGAATGGGCCGTGAAGATGGACAAAGGCGATTTCCTCGGCCGCGCGGCCCTGCTGGATCGCTTGCCGGGATTGCCCGACCGCGTCGGCTTATTGCTCGAAGGCAAGCGGGCCGCGCGCGAAGGATCGATACTCTTCGTCGAAGGCTCGGCGGTGGGCACCGTCACCAGCGGCAGCTACGTCCCGCATTTGCAACAATCGATCGCTATGGGCTACTTGCCGAAGAACTTCAGCCCCCTCGGCACCGAATTGCTCGCCGATCTCCGCGGCACCAAAGTCCCCGCGACGGTCGTGGCGTTGCCCTTCTACACCCGCCCGAAAAACTAACTCTCGGAGATACGGCCATGACGAACCCGACCGACCTGAAGTACGCCCAGTCGCACGAATGGGTCAAACTCGCCGGCGACATCGCCACCATCGGCGTGACGAAATTCGCCGTGGAACAACTGACCGAACCGACTTTCCTCGAACTCGCCAAGCTCGGCAAGTCGGTGCGCGCCGCCGACGAAATCGGCGTCATCGAAAGCGTGAAAAGCACATCGTCCATCTACGCTCCGATCCCCGGCGACGTGATCGAAGTGAATAAGGCCGCGCTCGACAACTTGGCACTCGTCAACGACGATCCTTTCGGCGCCGGCTGGCTGTTGAAGCTGAAGGTGAACCCGGACGTGTCGCTCGACCACCTACTCGACGCGGCCCAATACGACGCGCAGATCGCGGGGCACTGAGGTCGATTGCGGATTCGGGATTTCGGATTTTCAGAAATGCCGGACGTGAAGTCGCCCCAGTCGGCAATCTAGAATCAAGTGGCGTCAATCTGAAATCCGCAATCCGAAATCCGAAATTCCACCATGTCTGAATACGTCCTGAACACGCCCGAAGATGTCGCCGCGATGCTCGCTCGCATCGGTGTGCCGAGCGTCGAGAGCCTCTTCGCCAACATCCCGGCGCACCTGCGCTTTCAGCGGATGCTGAACATCCCGCCGGCGCTCACCGAGATCGAACTCACGAGCCATATGCAGGCGCTCGCGAACAAAAATCAATCGGCGACGGACGCCGTCTGCTTCCTCGGCGGCGGGGCGTACGATCACTTCATCCCGACGGTCGTCGATACCATCGCCTCGCGGTCGGAGTTCTACACGGCGTACACGCCGTACCAAGCCGAAGCGAGCCAAGGGACGCTGCAGGTCATCTACGAATACCAGACGCTGATGGCCCAACTGACGGGCATGGATGTCGCCAATGCCAGCTTGTACGAAGGTGGCTCCGCGGTCGCCGAAGCGGTGTTGATGGCATTGGGCATCACCGGCCGCACGGGCGAAGTGCTGATCGCCGAGAGCGTGCACCCCGAATACCGGCAGACGCTGACGACGTACGTACGGAACCTCAAGTGCACGGTTCGCACCCTGCCGACGCCCGAGGGCTTCCTGAATCCGGATGATGTTGCGAAAGCGGTCACCGATTCGACCGTCGCGGTGATCGCGCAGTCGCCGAATTTCTTCGGCCACCTCGAAGAGATGAGGGCCATCGGCGAAGCGGCGCGGAAATCCGGTGCGATTTTCATCGATGTCTTCGATCCCGTCTCCCTCGGCTTGCTCGCCACGCCCGCCGATCACGGGGCCGACATCGCCGTTGGCGAAGGCCAAGGCCTCGGGATTCCGTTCGGTTTCGGTGGGCCGTACCTCGGCATTCTGACGTGTCGCAATGAGTACGTCCGCAAAATCCCGGGCCGGCTCGTCGGCGAAACCACTGACCGCAACGGGAAGCGCTGTTGGGTGCTGACGCTGCAAACGCGCGAACAGCACATCCGCCGGGAAAAGGCGACGAGCAACATCTGCACGAACCAAGGCTTGTTTGCCCTGCGGGCGGCGGTGCATTTGACGGCACTCGGCCCCGTCGGCTTGAAAGAGACAGCTGAATTGTGCGTCCGCAAGGCCCACTACGCGGCCGAGCAGTTGGCCGAGGTGCCGGGTGTGAGGTTGAAATTCGACCGGCCATTCTTCAAGGAGTTCACCTTGAGCGTGCCCGGCGATGTCCCGGCGATGCTGAAGATACTGCGGGGACAAGGTTACCATGCCGGCCTGCCGACGGGCCGTTGGTATCCGGCCCATTCCGACGGCTTGACGGTCGCCGTCACGGAGAAACGGACAAAGGGAGAGATTGACGCCTTGCTCGGCGCGGTAAGATTGGTGATGGAGTGATCGAACCGAGGTAAGCCGATGCCGAGTCCGTTTCCGGGCATGGACCCGTGGTTGGAAGCGCCGGAGTTGTTCCCGGACTTGCACCAGAGGCTGATCGCCTATCTGAGCGAAGCGGTGAACGCGACGTTACCGCGGCCGTATTATGCGGCCATCGGCACTCGGCTCTACATCGATGAATCGGACCGGCGCATCGAGCCGGATGTGGACGTGCTCATCACCGGGGGAAGGCCGAAGCGCCGTCCGGAGGGCGGGGGAACCGCCGTGCTTCTCGAGAAGGCCACACCGTTTCGCGTCCGCATCGTGTCCGATCCCATCCGGGCGTGGGCTTTGGAAATCCACCAAGCCGGCTCCGGCGACCGGCTCGTGACCTCTGTGGAAATCCTCAGTCCGACCAACAAGGCCCGGGGATCGCCGGGTCGCAAGCTCTACTTGAAGAAGCGAAAAGAATTGCAGCGGGGCCGGGTGAACGTGGTCGAGATCGACTTGCTCCGCGTGGGCGAGCCGACGACCCTGGCACCGGTCGGGAATGTGGCGCGCCGCACCGGCCGATTCGAATACCACGCCTGCACCCACCGCTGGTACCGTTCGATCACGGTGGAGGTCTACCCGATCCCGTTGACAGGGCGGCTCCCGCTCATCGCCATCCCCCTGTTGAAAGGCGACCCCGACGTGACGGTCGATCTTCAACCGGTCTTCGACCGGAGTTACGATGTCGCTCTCTTCGGTCGCCGAGTGGACTATCCCAAACCCTGCGCGCCGCCGCTGACCGCCGAGCAAGAACTTTGGGCCGAAGGCGTCTTGAAAGCCCAGGGGTTGCTCTGATGCCGAGTCCGTTTCCGGGCATGGATCCGTGGCTGGAGCGATCCGCGCTGTTTCCGGATCTGCACAACACCTATATCGGCTACCTGCGCGAAGCGATGGCGGCGGTTCTGCCGCGCCCGTATTACACGGCGCTGGGCACCCGGTTGTACGTCGAAGACTCGAATCGGCACGTCGAACCGGACGTCGATATCTTCTCGCCGACAAAGCCCCGGAAGAGAAACTCGATTGAATCCGGAGCTGTCCTCGTGTCGAAGGCGCGACCCCTCGTGTTCCGCACGCTTTCCGATCCCGTTCGGGAATGGACGCTCGAAATCCGCCACTCCGATTCCGGCGACCGGCTCGTGACGTCCGTCGAAGTCCTGAGTTTGTCGAACAAGCGGCGCGGAGCCGAAGGGAGACGAAAGTATTTGAAGAAGCGGAAAGAACTGCGAGAAGGCCGGGTCAACATCGTCGAGATCGATTTGCTCCGGGCCGGAGAACCGACCACGTTGGCACCGATAGCGCGTGCGGAAAGTCGCGCCGGCCCGTTCGAGTACCACGTCTGCGTGAAGCGATCCTATCGATCCCAGTCGACCGAGGTCTATCCGGTTCCGTTGAGCGAGCGCTTACCGTTGATTGCGATTCCATTATTGAAAGGAGATGCGGATGCGACCGTCGATCTCCAACCGGTCTTCGACCGAAGTTACGAAGTGGCCAAGTTCGCCGACCGCATCGACCATGCGAAGCCCGCACAACCGCCCCTCACCCCCGAGCAGCAAGCGTGGGCCGAAGGCGTCTTGAAAGCCAAGGGGTTGCTCTGATGCCGAGTCCGTTTCCGGGTATGGACCCGTGGATTGAAAACACCGAATACTTCGGCGATTTCCACGACGCGATGATTTATCTCATCCGCTCCGCGATCAACGAGCGCGCTCCCAAAGGCTATGCGGCGCGGGGTACGCAACTCGTCTGGATGGACGACGACCAAATCCGCGAACCTGATGTCGGCGTCTTCGGACGGCGTGGGAATCACTCGTTCAATGGCCCTTTGACGATGGCCGGGGCACTCGCCGTCGAAGAAGAAGCCGTGACGGTCGAGGTGGATCAAAACTACCTCGAAATCTTTTCGAAAGACGGCATGCGGCTCGTCACGGTTATCGAAATCTTGAGCCGCTCGAACAAGCGGCCCGGAGACAAAGGCCGCGATGCGTATTTGCAAAAACAGAAAGAATGCAAAGAGAAGGGCGTGCATCTGGTCGAGATCGACCTGCTCCGCGGAGGCGCGCATGTGACGGCGGTGCCGCTGGCCAAGCTCCGGGCGAAGGCCGGGGTGTTCGAATATCACGTGAGCATCGCGACCTGCAATCCGCCCATCCGCTATTATGCCGTGCCCATCCGCATGGCCGAACCGCTGCCGATGATCCCGATTCCCCTCGACCCGGATGTCGAGCCGGTGCGGATCGAATTGCAACCCCTTTTCGAGCGGACCTACGATACGGGCAAGTACGCCGAGTTCATGGATTTTGCGAAGCCCTGCGACCCGCCCCTCACCCCCGAGCAGCAAGCGTGGGCCGAAGGCGTCTTGAAAGCCAAGGGGTTGCTCTGATGCCGAGTCCGTTTCCGGGTCGGGGCGCCCATCACTTCCCGGGCAATTCCAGCAGTTTTAGCGATTCTTCAATGCGGGCGACCAGCTTCGGGTCGGACTCCCGCAACGCCGCCGCGAACTTCTTGCAATCGGCATCCGGGCACGTTAAGGCATAGCGGATGATCCCGTTGCGGATGATCGGCGCCGCATGCGTCGGCTTCCCGTAGTGCTTCAGTACCTCGGGCGTGAGATCCCACCATCGCCAGCGGCGGAGGTCGTCAAGCGCCACATCGGCGAAGTCGCGCTCACCCAGTAAGTCGCGGTAACAGTCGAGGAGTTCGGCCTTCGATTCCGCCGGGCGATTGGCTTGGAAGTAACGCACCGCGCCGACGGCCGCGAGGCGCTGCTCGAACGGCCTCTCGGCGTCGCGCAGGATTTCGTTGAGCCTTTTCCAACCGGCTTTCGCGTCGAGCAAAATGTATCCCGCGAGGAACCCGCCGAGGTTCGACGACACGCGCTCGGTCAATGTCCCCGTCAAACACTTCGCCAAGATATCGACCGAATCGCGGTCGTCGCACAAACCCAGCAGCATGGCGTACACGCCGAGGCGGTCGGCGGGTGTCTTCGGGTCGGCCAAGAACTTCCGCAAAGTCGCGGGCTTCAATTCCGCCTTCGCCAGTGCGATCTCGGCATCGGCCGCCTTGGCGAATTCGGCGAAGGCGTCGCCGGCGATGGTGGCGTCGGTCGAGTCGAGATACCGGAAGAAGAACCCCAACCGCGCGGCGATCGGCTGGCCGTTCAATTTCGCGGCGGCGCGGATGTACGCCGCGAGGGCGGCCGAACCGGGCACGCCGGCCACGACATCCGGCTTGCCTTCGACGACCGAGAAGAAGAAGAGCTGCTGCTCCGCACCGGGGATGTACCGAGGCAGCACGAGTATCTTTGCGGAACGCAGTTCCGCGCAGGCCTTGACGGTCTCGTCGAAATGGAACTCGGTCGTGCCACTGCGGATGTCTTCGCCGAGCTTGGCGTTCTTCAAAGTGCCGAGAACGATGGCGTCGGCCTTGAGGGCTTGCTCGCGCAGAGTTCCCTGCTTTGACAGGCCCGGCCCACAGAAGGAACAAGCCCGCGCCGGCGCGATGGCGAGGGTGCTGAAAAGAAGAATGAAACAGAATTTAGCCATGGCATCCTGCCGGGTGGTGGATCAATTCTTCTTGATCGGAGTTTTCGGGCGTTCGTCGGCGAGCATCTCTTCGACGATCTTCACGCGCTCCTCGTCGTCTTTGCGGGCTTTGGCCACGTAGGCGACGGCGGCAGCATTTTTGCCTTCGACGGCGGCGCACAGGGCGAACCGAAGCACGGCCCGCTTCACGATCGGCTTGTTATGGCTCGGTTTGGCCGCTTCCTGCAATATGAATCCGGTTTGCTCCCAGGCGCCCCATTTGCGCAAATCTTCGATCGGCAGGTCGGCGATTTCCTCTTGGTGGACGAGCGTCTTCATCGCCGTTAGCAAGTCTTCCTTCTTCACCACGTCCGGGCGGTAGTCCCAAAGGAAGCGCAGCACCTTGAGGGCCGCGTAGCGCGTCGAGAAATCTTTCTTCGCGTCGCCATAGATGGTGGCGAGGTGATCCCAGCCTTCTTTGGGTTTCAACAAGATGTACCCTGCGAGCATGCCGTCGAGGCCGCTGCTGAACGATTTTTCCGGATCTTCGAACAGAGCCTTCAACGCCTCGGCGTCCTCGGCTTTTCCGCAGTGGCCGTACATCAGGCCGTACAACCCGAAGCGCGAGGCCGGGGTGCTCGGGTCTTTCAGCCACTTCAGCAGTTTCTCGGGGGGCAGCGTCTGGGCGAGTTTGCGGACGTCTTTGTACTCGGCGTTGCCGAACTCCATGAGCGCATCAGTGTTGATGACCAACTCGGCGTGATCGAGGTATTGGAAGAAGAACTTCAACCGGGCATCGACGTCTTTCTCACGGGCCACGATGGCTTTCTGGAGGTAATCGGGAAGGTCGCTCTTGCCCTTGATTTGTTCGCCCCGGTAAGGGTCGAGTGTCGCGCGGTTGCTGTCGGCAAGCACCACCGACGACGCGATAGCCGAGAGGCCGACATCGGCGCTCGGGCTGTAAAGGCTGCAGAATACGAGGAATTTCTCCTCATCCTTGGCTTTGGCGTCGAGCTCGACGTAGCGCGGGAGCAGGATCGATTTCTTCCCTTTGAGGAACGCGTGAGGCTTCACGACGGTCGCGATGTCGAGTTCGGTCGAGCCTTTCGAAAAATCATCGGGGTCGCGTTTGGCGTTCTTGAGGGTACCGAGGACGATGAAATCGGCTTGGCTCACTTCGCCCGAAAGCGTCTGGCCCTGCGTAGCGCAGAACGGGCAGGCGTGAATCTCGGAGGCACCCGCCACCGACAAACCGAGCAGTGCGAACCCCAGAATACGGAGCAACATGGCGAGGCCTCTTCGTGAACCGCAGTACCGATGAGCAATTATACGGCCTACAGAGCAGAGACTGCAATCTGTTTGGTGTGAACAGATTCTCTGGGGTCTTCCCAATGTCCCGGCGGTTTCCGGGTAGAACCGGCGGCGGTGGCGCTTGACAGCGTCGTTCACAACTTCGATAGTACAGGCCCGCCCGACCTCTTCTCCCGGTGATCCCATGCGAACCTCGGCCTTAGCTTGCTTGTTCCTCGGTTGCGTTCCGCTGGTTGCGGCCGAACCGGAGATGACGGCGAAGAAATCGAAAGAGAGCGTCGAGTTCCGATTCGGCGACGAACTCGTCACGAATTACGTCATCGCGGCGACGGCCTCCAAGCCGTACTTCTGGCCGTTGAACGCCCCCGGAGCCATCCCCGTGACGCGGGCTTGGCCGATGGTGAAAGGCGGGAAAGGTGAAACGACCGACCATGTCCACCAGAAATCGGCGTGGTTCTGCCACGGCGATGTGATCCCCGTCGGCATGGTTCTGAAAACGAAATCGTCCGACAAACGTGTCGAAGGCGTCGATTTCTGGTCCGAGACGGCCGGGCACGGCAACATGGTGTGCGTGGAAGTCGGCGCGGTGAAAACCGTTTCGAAGAACGAAGTGGGCGTGCCGACGAAGAACGAATGGCGAACCCCGGATGGCGACAAAATCCTCGACGAGACCCGCACGATCACCCTGCATAAACTCGCGAAGGGCTACCTCATCGTGCTCGATGTCGATTTCCACGCGAGCGTTTGCCCGATCGCCTTCGGCGACACGAAAGAAGGGGCAGTCGGCGTCCGCGTCCCGGACAATACCGCGATCAACACGAAAGACGGCGGCGTCATTGCGTCCTCGGACGGGAAGACTGCGATGCCGGTGGCCAAAGACAACCTGCCGATGTGGGGAGTCGCCGCCGATTGGCACGATTACAGCGGGAAAGTCGGCGAAGCCATGGCCGGCGTCGCCATCTTCGACGACGGCAAGAATGTCCACCGGAGCGTCTGGCACACCCGGGCCTACGGCTTGATGGCCGCGAATCCATTCGGCCGGGCGAGGTCGGGCTTCCCCGGCGTCAAGGAGAAAAAGGAGTTGGTGACGATCGCAAAGGGCGAACACTTGAAACTGCGCTACGGCATCTACACGCACACCGGCGACGCGAAGGCGGGGATGGTCACCAACGCCTTCGGGACATTCAGCGGGGAGAAGTAGCGCGACTACTTCTTCTTCGGCGGCTCGGCAGGCTTGGAGGTATCTTCCCCGACGATGGTGGCGCGCTTCACGAGCAGATCGGTGTGGGTGGCTTTCGCCGCCGCGATTTCTTTCGGGCGGACCATGACGAGCTCGACGACCTGCCCGATCTTCAAGTCGGTGCGCTCCGCCGCGTAACCGGGCACCCCGAGCGGCATTTTGAAGGCTTGGAGTTGCTCGGGCGTGTGGGCCACTTTCTTGCCATTTTCGTCGGTTTTGGGCAGTTTGGACCAGCGCACCAAAGCGCCCTCCGCGAAGATTACGCTGAACTTCTCCGGTTTGCCGGGAACTGGCATCGTCCGCTTGTTGGCGCCGCTGCCGGTGGTTTTCAGGACGGGCTGACCGGGGACTTCGATCAGCAAGCCGCCGCCGCGTTCGACTTTGACGATCTTCGCTTTCACTTCCGAATGCGTCACGTACTTCGACCAATCGGCGATTTCCGCGGGTTTGCTTTCGGGTTTCTTGGTATCCGCGGCGAGCAGGAAACCTGCCGAGAAGCAGCAGAGTGCGAGCATTCCGGCGAAGATGCGAGCGGGCGTCGTCATAGGAGAACCCGACAGGGGTGGTTGGGAGTACACTTTAGTATCGTTATATCACGGGTCAGGGCGGTTCACCAACACCGGAGTCCGCCGGCGCGTTATGATTGTGTCTGAGTCACGGTATTCGGAATCGCCTGCCATGAGCCGCCGCGGATTCACACTGATCGAATTGCTCGTCGTCATCGCCCTCATCGCGGTGCTCATCGGATTGTTGCTGCCGGCGGTGCAGCGCGTCCGCGCCGCCGCCCGGCGCGTGCAAGACCAGAACAACATGCACCAAATCGGCCTCGCGGTGCACAATTACGTGAGCGCGAATCAAGAGACCTACCCTCCGGCGTACACCTTTGAGGGAAGCAAGGAACTCTACTGGTTCGGCACCTACGACACCGCGACGAAAACTGCCGACCTCACCAAGGGGCACCTCATGCCCTATCTCGAAAGCAATCCGCAAGCCTTGCAAGCCCCGGCGAAAGTGCCCGGCCCGGTGAAGTTGCTATACGATGGCGCCAGCGGCGGCTACGGCTTCAACCGTAACTTGCACCGCATCAACGGCACGGTTTGGCAGCCGATCAAGATCAACCACATCCGCAGCACGAGCCGGACGATCGCCTTCACCAACGCCGTCGATGTCGATTGGTCCGGATCGACCCCGCAGTTGGTGGAATCGCTGTACGCCTATCCGCCGAGCCACCAGAAACCGAGTACGCGTTACCGCTGGGTCGGCACGACGGCCAACGTGCTCTTCGTCGATGGGCACGTCGAAAGCCGCACCGACCGCAGCCGGAATGCGATCGCATCGGGCCTGCCCGCCGGGGCGCTAGGTTTCTTGGATAAGGAAAATATCTTCGACGTCGGCACTACGGACGAGCTTTGGGTCATGGAGTGATCGGCTTCCTTTCCGCCGTCACCCAGACATCACCGTCCAGCGATTCCACCGAGACCTCGCCGAATCGGTTTGCATCCGCCATCGCCGTTATCCCCGTGCCGCTCAGCGGTGACAGTGCCTTGTCACCGCCGACTAGAATCGGGGCTACGAACACCTGCACTTCGTCGATCGAATCCGCATCGCGGAAGGAGCCGAGCAACCCGGCGCCGCCCTCGACGAGGATGTTCGTCATACGCCGCCGGCCGAGTTCGGCGAGCAGGCCCAGCACCAAAGGCCCGTCGATTCCCAGCACTTCGGCCCCGGCATTTCTCCACGCGGCGAGCTTCACCACCGACGCCGTCGCCACCAGAACGGGGGCTTGGTCGATGGTGCGCAAGAGTTGGCAAGTCTCGGGTAACTCACCGGTCGCACTGACGACGACCCGAGTGGCGATTCGCGCTCCCGCCGGTCTCGCCGTCAGGAAGGGATCGTCCGCGAGCAGCGTCCCCCGGCCGACGAGGATCGCATCGACCCGGCCCCGGAGTTCGTGCACCTTCGCCCGGCTGCGCTCGTTGCTGATCCATTTCGAATCGCCGGTGCGGGTGGCGATCTTCCCGTCGAGCGACATCGCCCACTTCGCGATGACCCACGGCCGCCGGTGTTGAAGCAGCATCCGATACGGGGCGTTCAACGTGTTCGATTCGTCCGCGAAGAGACCGACATCCACTGACAAGCCGTTGTCGCGGAGAATTTGCACTCCGCCCCCGGCGACCGCGGGATACGGGTCGGCCATCGCGGCGACCACCCGGCGGACGCCGGATTTCAGAATCGCATCGGTGCAGGGGGGCGTTTTGCCGTGGTGGCAGCACGGCTCGAGCGTGACGAACAACGTGCCGCCGCGGGCCGATTCTCCGGCGGTGGCGAGGGCGTTTACTTCGGCGTGCGGGCCGCCGAAGCGCTCGTGGAAACCTTCGCCCACGACATTTCCTTCCGCATCGAGCACGACGGCGCCGACCATCGGATTCGGTTCGACGAAACCGCGACCCAGCGCCGCGAGCGCAAGGGCCCGGCGCATGTGGCGTTCGTCGCTCGGCGAGAAGGAATCCAAGATTGCTCCCAATATTTCCGCGATTCCCGCGAACCATCTTTCAACGACCGCGTCTGTCTCAGTGTACGCGAGTGATCGCGAACTCCGAACCTCCGAACAAGCCATGAACCGACTACTTCGCCAACTCGATACCAGTGAACGCCGAGAGAGCCTTCGGCGCCGTTAGCCCCTTCGCAGGTCACGCAGTATTGCGGCCGGGGCGACCCCGGCCGTTTTCGTTTCCGCCCGTTCGTCTAACCAGGCAGGACACCGGTCTTTCACACCGGGAGCAGGGGCGCGAAACCCCTACGGGCGATTGCTTGAGAATTTCGGATTTGGGATTACGGATTTCGGATTTTCAAAGTGGGTACGAACGTTCCCGTCTTCAAATCCGCAATCCCAAATCCGAAATCCGCAACGGAAGGCCCCGGAGGAGCAAAGGCCGCTCGCCACTTTGTCAAAGTGGAGGCTGCGGGTTCGAATCCCGTGCGGGGCGCTCGGTCGAGGTGATGTAGCCCAATCGGTAGAGGCGTCCGTCTCAGAAACGGATCGTTGTGGGTTCGACTCCCTCCATCACCACTCGGAGCATTGCAGGCGGGCGGGTGCTCGCCTGGGTCTCATAAGCCTGGTCGCTGGGTTCGACTCCCAGGCCTGCAACTCCTTCGATCCTATCGCATACGCGGGCCGGGTTTCACTGGCTGTCTCGCACGTCCGTTGGTATGCTCCACTTCCGCAACACACCGACGGAACACCACCGATGCACCGCCGCGAATTTCTCTCCGCCGCCGCGATCGCCAGCGGCGCGGCCCTCACCCGAACCGGCCTCGCCGAGGATAAGCCCGCCATGCTCCCCGCGATCGACACGCACCAGCACCTCTGGGATCTCACGAAATTCAAACTCGGCTGGCTGAAGAAGGGCGCGCCGCTCGACGCCTCATTCACCCCCAAGGAATTCGCCGAGGCGACCGACGGGCTGAACGTGGTGAAAGCCGTCTACATGGAAGTCGATGTCATCGAAGAGCAGCAACAAGCCGAGGTCGATTACCTCATCGAATTGTGCAAGTCGAAGAAGACCCCCACTGTCGCCGCGGTCGTGTCGGGCCGTCCGGCTACCGGGGGCTTTGCCGGGTACGTGGCGCAATTCAAAGACAGCAAATACATCAAAGGCATTCGCCAAGTCCTGCATGTCGATGCGACGCCAACGGGTTTCTGCCTGAAGAAAGAGTACGTCGCGGGCATCCAACTCCTCGGCGAACTCGGCTTGAGCTTCGATTTCTGTATGCGCTCGTCGGATTTATCGGACGCCGTGAAACTCGCGGACAAGTGCCCGGACACGCGCTTCGTCCTCGACCACTGCGGCAACCCGAAGCACGGCTTCACGGCCGACGAAACGAAACAGTGGAAAGCCGACCTCGCGGAGTTGGCGAAGAAGAAGAACGTCGTCTGCAAGGTGTCGGGCTTCCTCGCCAACGGCTGGCCGAAGGGCAAATGGAAGGCCGACGACATCGCCCCGGTCGTGAACACGACCATCGACACCTTCGGTGTGGACCGCGTGATGTTCGGCGGCGACTGGCCCGTGGTCACGCTCGCGGGGAGCTACAAGGAATGGCTGACGGCGCTGCGGGCGATCATCGCGAATCGCCCGGAAGCCGACCAGAAGAAGATCCTGCACGACAACGCGGCTAAGTTTTACGGCATTTGAGTCCGGAGGTAGTCGAATGAATCCCGCAATCGCCATCGCGCTCTTGGGTCTGTCCGGTGCGCCGGGGGCGCCGGTACCGAAAGAGCCGCCGCCGAACCCGCTGAGTTGGTCGTACATGGGCGTGCGCGTGCAGAACGCCGTCGATGGCAACGATGCCCCGCTGCAAATCAGCGCACCGGAGCCGGGCACGCCGGCGTATAAATCCGGCCTGCAAGTCGGAGACATCCTCGTGAAGATCGGGGTGATCCAGCCGAGGAACTTCGAGGACGTTCAGCGCTACATCTTCGACTTGCGCCCTGGTACCGTCATCGCCGTGGAGGTACGCCGCGGAACCGAAACCAAGACGTTGCGGATGCGGCTCGAAGAACGGCCGAACACCCCGGATTATCAAGTCCTGCCGAGTTTCATCCGCAACGGTCAGAAGATGCAAGACGAAGACGACTGAGGGTTGGTGGCAAATCGAATTTGCTCAGTGGACAGCGCTGAGGCGTGGTAAAATCGCTCGAAAGATTGAGATTGACGGCTCCGCCGCGAACGCGGACGATTCCTCTCGTAGTTCCACCGCGAGGCTAGGATGGCCGACAATACCGACTTGCCCATCACCGCCTCCGATGGCGTCGCCACCCTCTGGCTCGACTGGCCGGGCTCGCCGGTCAACGGTTGGAACCGACCGCGCCTCGCGGCGTTCGACCAAGCGCTGTCCCAGATTCTAGCGCGGACCGATATCGACGTGCTTGTGGTTCGATCCGCGAAGCCAGGCGGCTTCTGCGGTGGCTTCGCCGACATCCAGTTTCGATCGGAATCCGATGCCGTCGAATTCGCCCGCGCCGGCCAACTCGTCCTCCGGAAATTGCACGGGGCTCCGCTGGTCTCGCTGGCGTTCGTCGATGGGCCGTGCCTCGGGCCGGGGTTCGAATTGGCGTTGGCGTGCGACTACCGGTTGGCCGTGGAAGGGCCGAACAGCCGAGTTGGCTTCGGCGACGCGCCCACCGGTTGGGGCGGACTCACGCGTTGGCGGCAGCACAGCGGTCGAGCCGTGCCCGTTTCGACGAACCCCCGGAACTCGGGCATTTTCGATGGCGTCTGCTGCGAGCGCCGGGCCAAGATCGACCTGCAAACGTGGCTCGACCGATTGTTGATGAACCCGAAGAAACGGCCGGCGACGTGGCGGAGTTGGTTCGTCGATACCGCCGCCGGTTTCGCTGAGGAACGCCGGCGCTTCGCCCGCAATCGCCCGGCGGCGCCGTCGAATCCATGGCCCGCATTCAACGGCGCCGGCGCGATTCCGCCGTTGCCGCAGGCCGTCGGCATCGTCGGCAGCGGCCCGCGCTCGGTGGCTCTGGCTTGGGAAATCGCGACGCGTGGCCGACGCGTGATCCGGCTGACCGACGATCCGTCGCTCCCCCGGCCGAATCGGCTAACGCCGCTCGAACTCCAACAAGCCGAGGGGCGGATTTCGGTCGCCTCGAACTCGTCGGGCTTGGCCGATTGCGGCTGGGTCATCGTCGATGACAGCGGGTTGTCACCGGCGTTCCTGGAACGCGCCCTGCCGGGCCGGGCGATCCTGGCGGTGGCCCCGGCCGACGCGGCCCGCTTCGCGGAATTGGCCCGTCGGCCGCAGCGCGTCGTCGGGTTGGAATTCGCCGGGGATTCGCTCGCGGTGGTTTACCCGCAAGCGGAAACCGGCCCGGAAGTGCTGGCCGCTCTCGGGGCTTGGTTGCGGGCCATCGGGTGTCAACCGGTTGTCACCCACGAGCGGCTCGATCTCGCCGTCACTTCTCGATCCCCGAGGTCCGCAGTATGAACCGGTATTGCGAGCGCTGATAGTGCGGCGAGAGAATCGGGTGGCGGGCGGTCGGGTAGACCATGACGTCGAAGTCCTTGTTCGCCTTTTGCAGAGCATCGATGAACTTCAGGCTGTTCTGCGCGTGGACGTTGTCGTCCACCAAGCCGTGGACGATCAGCAATTTCCCGTGCAAATTCGCGGCCGCTTTCAACACCGACGATTTCTCATACCCGGCCGCGTTCTCCTTCGGCAGGCCCATGTAGCGTTCGGTGTAGATGCTGTCGTACAGCGACCAATCCGTGACCGGTGCCCCGGCGATGCCGGCGCTGAATTTCTTCGAGTGCGTCAGCGCGTAGCCGGCCATGTAACCGCCGTAGCTGTGGCCGCTGAGCCCGACGCGGGTCGTGTCGGCCCACGGGTTCTTGCCAATCCAATCGACGGCCGTTTCCAAGTCCTTCAGCTCCTGCACGCCGAGTTGTTTGAAACAGGTCCACGCCGATTGGGCCCCTTGGCCGCTGGCGCTGCGCGGATCGACGCGGAACACGACGATCCCTTGCGCCGCCAAGATTTGCTCGAAGCCGCCGCGGGTGCCGGCGCCGTCTTTCACCGTCGGCGCGTGCGGCCCGGCATATGTGAGGATCCAGATCGGGTAGCGGTTGCTCTCGTGAAAATCGGGCGGGTACGTGATGGCCGCGTCCATCGTGAAGCCGTCCGGAGTATCGATCTTCACCCGCTCGTACTTGCCAAACAGGAATTTTTCGAGGTCGTAAGACGGGTTGTTGTCGAGCACGCGCACCGGCTTGCGGACGAGTTCGCGCAGCACCGTTTGCACCGGCGTCGCGTCGTTGCTTTGCCGGTTGATGTAGAAGGCCCCTTTCGGCGCCAGCGAGATCGAGTGCGTGCTGCCCGTCTGCGTGAGGATCGTGAGGGCGGATGGATCGCGCAGGTTCGTCATCAGGAAATCGACACCGGTCGGGCTGCTGGCATTCGCGGTGAAGTAGATGTCGCCGCTGCCTTCGTCGATGCGGTCGATGCTCTTGATGTCGAAGCTGCCGGCGGTGATCGCCCCGTTCAATTTCCCGTCGGCCGCGTAGTGGTAGAGTTGCTTCCAACCACTGCGCTCGCTGAGGATCAGGAACGACCCGTCCTTGAGCCAATGCGGTTCGCCCAAGTCTTCGACCCAGGCTTTGGTCGTGTCGCGGAACAGAACCTTCGGCTTCGCGGCGAGGTCGGGCCAGGTGGCGAAATCGAGCCAAGTCTGTTCGCGGTTTTGCAAGTACGCGAATGGCACCGGCGTCTTACCCGGCACCCAGCCGACGCGGGCGATCACGGTGACATCGGCCTTGTACCCTTCAAGGTTCGCAAATAGCGGCTTAACATTTTCCCCGAGCTTCACGACGCCGAGGCTCACGAGCGGATTCGGGTCGCCGACCTTCGGGTAGCTGATCGTCTGCGGGGTACCGCGCGGCGTCGAGCCGTCGAGCACGGTGAATTTCGGCACCGGTTTATCGTCGAAGCGCAGGAAGGCGATGGCGGTGGAATCGGGGCTCCACCAATACGCGGCGCCGTTGCGGTTGAAGATTTCCTCCTCGTAGACCCAGTCGCCGCGACCGTTGAGGATGTCGCCGGTGCCACCGTCGGTCGTCAGTTGCGCGACCTTCGCCGTAGCGACGTCGATGCCGAAGATGTTCCCGTTCCGCACGAAGGCGATTCGTTTTCCATCGGGCGAGAATGTCTCGAATTCGTGGATCTTCTCGCCGTCGAGGCGTAGGCCGCGCGAGCCATCGCGGTAGGCGAGCACCAATCCGGAGCCGGTGTCGAAAAGAATCTTCGAGCGATCCTCGTCGAAGGTGAATCGCGTGCCCTTCGTGAACAGGGCGAGCGCCTTCGCATCGATCCCGGCGACCCCGGCCAGCGACTTTTTCAAGTTCTCCGGATCGACGAACAACTCGGCTTTCCCGGATCGCGCCGCGACTTTCCACAACTTCCCTTCCTTCACTTGTAACCAATGGTCGCCGTCGGGCAGCCAGGTCAAGTCGCCGAGGCCGGACGCGGGCACCCGCAACGGGGCCGCTTGCTCGATGGTGAATTTCTTCTTGGCAAGGCGATCTTCGGTCAAAGGGCGCGGCGCGCCCGTGAACAGCGGAACCTGCTTCGGCAACCGCACGACCGGGAAGGGCGACTTCACCCCCAGCGCAGTATCGAAGGCGTTCCACGTCGTCAGGCCATCTTCGGATTGCGGCTCGAGCAAGTATGCCGCGAGCCGGCCTAGGGGCTGCGTTGTGCGAACCAAAAACATCCCCGGTTGGGCGACGGTCTTCGATTTCGCCAGCGTCGTTTC
>JBBRUN010000009.1:0-26729 GCA_038247765.1 Gemmatales bacterium
CGACTCATTCGTCCAAATAGCGGATGCGCTTGTTGATGTCGGTGTTTACCGAATGGAATGGCAGCGTCAGATTGCTGGCGTGGAAGAGATCGTTCCGCATCGCTTCGAGGTCGTCGGTGCCGATGGCGTTCGTGAAGATCGGCAGCAGGTAGTCGATGCCGACTTGCGAGGGCCGGAGCATCTTGGCGTCGTAAAAGCTCGGGTGCAATTTCCGGGCGTGGATGTGGCCCCATTTATCGCGGAAGTCGTTGGCGTAGACTTCGCCCAAGTGGAAGCCCCGATCCTTGTTCCAGTCCAACACGGCGACCGCGTTCATGCGGCGCTGCAACAAGAGGTCGACGGCGTGCCCGCCGAGTTGGGCCGCGTAAAACCGGTCGAATAAAATCGGCCGTCCGCCGCGCTGAGTGTGGCCGATCTTTCGGGTGAACACCGCGGCGCGAGCGCTCTCGTTGCGGCGTTTGCTCGTGAAGTATTTGTCGCCGAGGCGTTCGACGAGGATCGACCGGAGCGCTTCGGATGCCCCCGTGAGCACCTTGTTCCCGGCCGGGTCGGTCGATTGGTGCTCGGCCCCGAGTTCTTGGCCCTTCTCGTCGATCACGCCTTCCCCGCAGACGATCACGACGTGCTTCTGCAAGTCGTAGATTTCTTTGATGCGCTCGACGAGGCTGTCGATGTTGATCGGGCTTTCCGGCACGAGCAGCAAATCGGGTTGGCCGTACATCGAGCCGAGCGCGATGTACCCGGAGTGCCGGCCCATGACTTCGACGATGGCGATGCGGCGGTGGCTTTCGGCCGTGGTGCGGACGCGCTGGACGCCGGTCGCCGAGACGTACACCGCCGTGGCGTACCCGGGGGTGACGTAGTTCACCATGCGTTCGAGGTGGAACGCGGCACGCGATTCGGCGCGGCCGTACCAGTGGCCGTCGCCCTCCACGAGATCGGGCGCGGGCGGGTTCGGCGACGAGGGATCGACTTCGCCGAAGCGCTGCCATTCATCCACTTCGTTCGGGAAATTCAACCCGAGGTCGTTGTCGATGGTCTTCGGCGCGAGCACCGTGGGGATCGATTCGCTGAGGGCTTGCATCCCGTTCAGCGTGCCGTCGCCGCCGACGCAGATCAGCCCGTCGATTTTCAGTTTGGCGAGGCGCTCGGCGATGAGAGCGATGGCGGCTTTGTCGTCGGCGTCGACGTAATCGCGGGAGGCCCCCAAAAGCGTACCGCCGATGACCGGATCGAGTTCGGGGATCGTGTGGAAAAGCGGATTCAAGTGCACGTGCGGGACGCGCGGGTTGAAGAGACTGCTGAACCCTTTGATGAATCCGATGACTTCGACATTGCGCTGGTTGCCGCGGGTGACCGCGCCGTGGATGGTCGCGTTGAGTGCGGGGGTATCGCCGCCGGCCGTGAGGATGCCGATTCGTCGCATGGTCGCTCCGGGCTACAGAAGGCGTCTCCGTCACGATACGGATTCGTGCTTTTCCGTCGTCGGCGGGTCGCCCGGAGTGGCCCTCCCGATGGATACTAAAAGCGATCCGCTTCTGCCCGGCGCTCGAGAATGCTAAAGTACCAATGGAACTGCACACTTGGAAAGATCGCCCGACCGAGTGGCTGAAGGGTCGCTGTGTACCGGAAGCGACGGAGTGAAGGTTTTACCCATTGACCAACACGAGGACTTGCGATGCCGATGTACGACATGGCCCACCTGACGAAGATGAAAACGATGGCCGAGTTAGCGCCCGATTTGATGGCGGCGTTCAAAGCCTTCGACAAAGCGGCATTTGTGGCCGGGGCGCTCGAAGTGAAGTTCAAAGAGCTGATCGCGGTCGCCGTCGGCGTCACGACGCAGTGCCCGTACTGCATCGAGATCCACGCCAAGCGGGCGAAGCAGGCCGGGGCGACCGACGCGGAAATCACCGAAGCGACGATGGTCGCGGCGGCGATCCGCGCCGGCGGGGCTGTCACGCACGCCACGCACGCCCTATGATATATGCGACTCGCTTAGCTCAGCGGTAGAAAGGCTTCTTGGCACGGAGCGGGTCGGGGGTACGATCCCCTCAGCGAACAATTTCGGCCGGCAAATTATCGATTGCAATCTCACCCGATCTCCCCTTTCCCGGATCACCCATGCCGCGCACACTCCTCATGCTCTTCGGCTTCACCTTCGCCACCGCATCGGCCGCGGAACCCGTCGCCCACGGCTTCCTCGCCACCGGCGGCGAGACCTTCATCGTCGATGACGCCGGCAAAGAAACCTGGAAGTACCCCGCTTCGTCGCGGGACGGGTGGGTGTTACCCAGCGGCCATATTTTGCTCGCGCTGTCCAAGAGCAAAGCCTACCCCGGCGGAGCGATCATCGAATTGGATCGCGCTGGCAAGACCCTGTTCGAATTCAAAGGCACCCAATCCGAAGTGAACACCGTGGAGCCTCTCGCCGATGGATCGTACCTACTGACCGAAGCCGGGGAGAAGCCGCGGATCTTGGAAGTCGATGCCAAGGGGAAAATTGTTATTGAGGTGGCCATCAATGCGCAGACGAAGGACATCCACTTGCAAACCCGCATGACCCGCAAGCTGGCCAACGGGAACTACCTCGTGCCGCAACTCTTGGACAAAGTCGTCCGCGAATACGACGCCAAGGGCAAGGTCGTGTGGGAAGCGAAGACGCCGAACATGCCCTTCACGGCGATCCGCCTGCCCGACGGCAACACGCTCATCGGCTGCACCCACGGCAATTTGGTGATCGAAATCGACCCGAAGGGCAAGGAAGTCTGGCGCGTCTCGAACGACGATCTCCCCGGCAAGCCGCTCAGCGATTGCTGCGGCGTCCAGCGCCTCGACAACGGGAATACCGTGATGACCAGCTACAATGCGGGGCCGAAGAAAGTAAAATTGACGGAAGTGACCCGCGACAAGAAGATCGTCTGGCAGTACACCGATGAACGGCAGGTCGGCATCCACCACTTTCAGATTCTCGACGGCCAAGGCCGGCCGAGCAAGAACCCCCTGCGTTGAGTGGAAGACGCCCTTTGCGGAGGCCCGGTAATGCGGGTTTTCAAGTGCGCGAGTCGGACACGGCGGTGAGTCACATCGAGCCTCTGGGACACCGGTTAGAAGATGTACGTCAAATCGTCCTCACCAACGGCGATCAGGAAGAACTCGCCGACCCGATAAGTGGGTTCTCCAACGAAGCCAAGGACCAATTTGAAGACGAGAAGTGCAGGGCCAAAAATTGTCCACGCGGGACGGCGGCTGCGCCGAAACTGACCACAGTCGTAATCGCCGAGACGCCGATTCCAAGGCTTTAACGTTTGGCATCCCGATTGCCATGCCCCGGCTGGCCTTCACACCGGGAGCTTCACATGCATCGTTCGCGATCCGCCTTCACGCTCATCGAATTGCTCGTCGTCATCGCCATCATCGCCATTCTCATCGGCCTGCTCTTGCCGGCGGTCCAGAAGGTGCGCGCGGCGGCGGCCCGCATGAGCTGCCAGAACAACCTGAAGCAGGTCGCGCTGGCAATCCACAGCTACGAGAGCGCCAACGGCAAGCTGCCGCACTCGAAGCGGACTTCGCCGCCCCAGCGGAGTTGGGCGCCGGACGTGTTGCCCCACCTCGAACAAGGGAACCTCGTCAGCGATGCGAATTACAACCTCAACGAGAATTGGTGGCGATCCACGACCTACGCCGGCGTCGCGATCCCGAACTCGGCGACGGTGCAAAAACATTTGAAAGTGTTCAACTGCCCGAGCACGCCGAACCAGAACCGTACGCAGAACAAAACCGAAGTCGCCCCGGAACAGAACAAGATCGGCGCGTGCGGAGACTACTTCGTCGTCGAAGGCGTGAACCCGGCGATCAACCTCAACGGCAATCTCGCCTTCCCCGTCTACGCGACCGCCGCGAAGGGCATGATGTCGGCGTTCCCCGAATCGACGACGATCGTCGGTGCGACCGACGGCAGTTCGAACACGATCCTTTTGGGCGAATGCGCCGGCCGCGAGGACGTTTGGCGCGGCCGGGTGATGACCCCGGCGCAAACCGACGCATCGTTGTCCAACCCGGCCCGCGCCCGCGGCGGTGCTTGGGCCACCAACGACAACCCGTACGCCATCGGCGGCCGCGTCCAAGTCTTCCCGAGCGGCCTGATACCGACGACCATCCCGATGAAGATCAACGCCAGCAACGAGCACGGTTTCAACTTCTACAGCTTCCACGACGGCGGTGCGGTGTTCGCCTTCGGAGACGGCTCGGTGCGATTTCTGGCCGAGTCCACGCCGCTGGCGAATCTCGCCGCGATGAGCACCCGCGACGCCGGGGAGATCGTCGGGAATTGATTCACTCAGGCGTCGTGACCGGCTCCCCGCCGGCGCGGCTGGCCAGCGCCGGCATCAGGTCGTTCGCGCCGTAGCCCAGCAGCCGGACGCTGCCGTCGGCCAGCAGGAAGTTGGCCCCGCCGCTGTGCGGGCTCCAGAAATGGAACATGCCGCACGGGTCATCGAAGCGGCTCTCCCGAAACGGATACGCCCCCGGTCCGCACTTCGACCCGCTGATAATCGGCTGCAAATTCTGCTCGCGGACGCCCAGGATCAAATCGGCCGAGCCGCTCAGACGCTGGCCGACTCCGGCGTACCACCAGCCGAATTGGAAGTCCGCACTCGGTGGCCGTTCGCCGATCAGCAGCGTGTTGCTCGTGCCATCGGTGATGGCCAGCAGGTTGAAGCGCCGATCTTGCACGAGGGCGCCGTCCTTCGATTGGTAATCCTTCCCAGCGACGCCGAGGTAGCTGGTGAAGGCGACGACGTTGTTCGTCCGCGCCGACGTTTGCGACGTGCTGACGCGGCCGTCGGCGGGACAGGTGTAAATTTTGACAACCGTCGACAGACCGGCATGCGGCGGGGTGAATGCCAGCGGCTGCTTTTTGAATGCGGCCATCGATTGCGAATAGAGCGGATCGGCCTCGATGTACGGCAGAATATCGAGCGTCCAGCCGGTGAATGGCTTGCGGTCCGGCTGAAACAGCGAGCGGTGGCCGATGGGCAGGCTTTGATGGGTGTCGTGGTAGTTGTGGACAGCGAGGCCGATTTGTTTGAGATTGTTCTGGCAGCTCAGCCGTGCCGCCGCTGCACGGACGCGCTGCACGGCCGACAGCGTCAGCCCGACGAGCACCGCAAGGATGGCGATGACGACAAGGATTTCGATGAGGGTGAAGGCGGCTCTATTTCGGCGCATGGGGAGCCTCGACGGCGGTGCCGGTGACGCGCAGGGTGACGGTGCGGATGCCGTTTTCTTCGAGGTAGATTTTGATCGCGGCATCGATGGGGCCGGGGCGGTTCACATCAAGCTCGCAGGCCAGATCGAAAGAGCTGCCGGGCAGAATGATGATAGGGCCACCTTCGAGCGGCATGAAGCAGCAATTGCCAATGCATTGCCCGACGATTCCGAGGACGCGACGTGGTTCCTTAGAGGGATTAGTAATCTTCGTTCGCAGTAGTTGTGTGCCCGTCGGGGCATTTCCGACTGCGAATTCGGTTTGCGCGATCTCGAATGGTGGCAGAGGGATCGCAGGCTGGGTGAAAAAATAGTCGTACCCTGCCGCTGCTAAGCAGAGGATCGCCGCGATGAAGAAGAACGTGCCGGCGTACCGCATGGAGGCCTCGGGATACTCACTCATGCAAGGGGTGGTCGAGCTGCTCGACTAAACCACCGGACGGCGAGTCGACAGCTCAAAGAGACAACCGCACACACGCCGACACCGAGCATCCACCAGATGTACCGTGGTGTGGGCTTCTCCCACTTCACACCTGCTGGCTCAGGAAAACCATATGCTGTAAGCGTGAGCTCATCATCCGCAACTTGCTGCGTGCTTACGTCAGTAATCCTATATTCTCTCGTCAGAGTTCGCAATTTTTTTTCTTCATCAACTGCGTGGATAGTAATGGCTCGAGGAAAGGCTTCCAGTGGGGCATCACTATGGTATATTACTTCCGTTTCGTCATACCTCGAAATTCGGATCGTCGACGTTGTTCGAGTCCGGACGAATCGACAGAGCCATCTTTCATCGAATAGATAGTCGTTACAGGCTTCGGTTTCCTTCTGGCCGTTCAATTTGATCGGGAATCTGGCGCGGATCATCTTGTAACTATGCCCCAGAATTTCGGAATTTTCGAATGCTTCTATGGACGTTGTAGGACTGCTAGCCAATTCATCGAACTTGCGATGGGAGTGCAGGTCGAGCATACCTGTGCAAAGAAGTCCCGATGACCTCGCAAGTGGCACATCGTATACATTAATAGAATTGATAAGCGACCGTTCGCCTTCAATCGTAATCATTGCGTTGTATCTCGAATTGCCAAGCTCTGTCAACCCATACGGGACTTCTGTGCTTCCATCTTTTGTAACTGTGCGGATTCGATAAACTTCCATAGTGTAGCCGCGCATGTTTGACTTGCACTTCGCAAGCATATATTTGCGTGTAGGCTGATTTGGGGTCAAATTGATTTCGGCTTCACTCCGAAAGCCCGTTTCATAGGCCTTTGCGATTTCTTTTGATACTCCGAATTCGGCAAGGAATTGCTGTTTATGCCCATCGTCAGCAACTGCCCGTGTCGCAACACTAACACCGAAGAGACCGAACAACACCGCAACTAGTATCCGATTAAACATGTGCGCATCCCACAGGGGTAAAATTCGAAGTTCGGTAGCCGATTTTCCCTTGCCGAATCCGTTTTGCCGGTTCGGCAAGGTTGAACCGAGTTTGCTCCTTTCAGATTATTGCGCATGTGCAGTTGGAGTTGTTCGGCGAGGCGGTGCAAGTTGAAGCTTTTTGATTGAAGTAGCACTGCCCGCCCGCTTTATCGTAGCAGGGCGCGGCACCAACCCCTGTGTCCGTTGGGGTGCAGTTGTTGGCTAACGCCACTTGCTGGTCGACGAAGATGTCCCCCTTTGCCACATTGCTGTTGAGCAGGCTCACCACGCTACAGGCGATGGCCAGCAGCGTGAAGAGTTTGCTCGTCGCCGTCAGAGCCTTGGTCACCATCGTCGATCCTCCACAGAAGGTAAGCCGCAGACACGCGGCCGGGTCAATCCACGATCGCACTCAATGTGAGATCGAGATTGGGTCGTTTGGGGCTATCTGTCAGCAACGTCGCTTTGCGGCTGGTGATGCCCGGTTTGTCGCTTTGCGGAACCTTGTATTCAATGGAGACAGATTTCGCTTCGCCCGGCGCCAGCGTGATGGGCAAATCGTTGGTCGCGATGCAACTGCAGTCCGAGGTTCCGCCGATGATGCGGAGCGGGCCGTCGGTCCAGTTGGTCACGGTCACTTGCTGCGTCAGGATGTCGCCGGCTTGTCCGTGGCCGAAGTCGATGTGCGAGCGATCCACCGTCAGCGTGTCCCCTCGGAGTTTGGCCAAGGCCGCAGACGGGCTGCCGTAGAGCAACACACCGGCGCCGAGAGTGAGCGCCAGCACGGCGACCAAGCCGAAGGCCCACTCGCCACTTTCCACGGACGCGGTCCGCAGTTCATCGGTCGAGAAGCGTGGGCGGAACAGAACCAAGAGTAGGAGCATGGCGACATCGACGCCGAAAGCCGTCCAAGGGCTGGCTTGGATGGCGCCGAAGCAACCGCAGCTCGCTTGGCCGACGAAGCCGAGGTAGGAACTGACACCGGCGAAGGTTGTGAAGGTGGCCAATGCCATGATCCAAGTGACGGGCCGGTGCACGCCGAAAATGAGCGCGGCCCCGAGAATCAACTCCCAGCCCACCGCGGCGATTTGTTCATTCGGCGTTAGGAACCAACCGTATTGTGCGAACGCCGAGACATTCCAGCCCGCAAGCTTCAGCAGGGCCGCCGCCATCAGCACACTACCGGCGAGACCGAGACACAGCCCCGCGAGCGGCTCGGCTCGGCTCGGCTCGGCTCGGCTCGGCTACAGGAATTGGTTCGCTGAGTTCCATCGGGTACCCGAATGGGATTCGATAGCGACATAGTAACCGACCTGATATTGACTTCAGCAAGAATCTTGAACTTCTTCGAAGAAGGTCTGATGAAGGTGTGCACTTCCTCACGCGGATGCTGGAGTAGCTAGCGGGGAGAATTTCGTGACTATCCCTGCTCGGCACAATTGGTTCCACCCGGCGGATGGGGGGATTCGGGTCGACTCTTCTAGCTTTGCCGGTTCGGATTTCGGCGAAACTGGGGTATAGTCAGGTTGTGAGAAATTCGACTCCAGTTCGGCGGATGCTGTTGCTGGCCACGGTTGTGGTCGCGGCATTCGTTGGCCGTTCGCCCTTCGGATTGGCCCAGTCGACGCCGGAGCCGACCAAGGCGACGGCGATCAAACTGCCCGATGGCACGGTGGTCTTCTGGACGAAGAACCCCGACGAGGCGAACCCCGCCATCGACGGCGTGATGCTGTCGCCGCAAGATTACAAGAACCTCGTGGCCCAAGCGGAGCAAGCCCGCAAAGCCAAGCCGCAGGCGCCGAGTTCGGTCGCCATCCGCGGCAAGATCGAAATGCGCGGGGAGCGCCTCGTCGCCGCGCTCACGCTCACGTATTCGTTCCGCACGACGCAACCGCGGACGCTTTTGCTGCTCGGTTGTCAGCGTGGCGTCTTGGTCGGTGCCAAAGCGGGCACGGGGAAACTGCCGATTCTCAATCCGCCCGGCGACGACGGCCTGACGCTAATCGCCGACAGCGCCGGCGAGCAGTCGCTGGTGCTCGATGTCGAAGTCCCCGTAGTCGGCCGCGGTTTGAAGAACGAACTCGGCTTCGACTTGGGTTTACCCCGTGCGGCCATCACGACGCTGAGGCTCGATGCGGCACCGGCGGCGGGAATCAAAACCGTATCGCTCGGCACGCGGGTTCCGGATCCCGCCGCAGCCGTGCCGACGAAACCGAACGAGGTGAAGCGGTATACCAGTTCCGTGGAGTCGCTGCTGGCGAAGCCCGTACCGCTGGGCGCGACGGATATTGTCGAATTGACTTGGGAGCCAATTTCCCCCGCCGTGCCGTCGGCCCCGAACCTCGCCAACGCGGATACCGAGTTGATCGTGCAAGTCGAAGAATCGCAGATCGAAACCGTGGCGAAATTGCGACTTCGCGGTGCCCTCAAAGAATGGCCGTTGCAGCTGCCCGTCGGCTCCGAGGTGACCGTCGAACGGTTCGCCGCTGCGGGTGTCGGCCCGACGACCGTGCCCGAGCCGATGCCGACGGTAGTGCGGCCGAGCGACCCCAACAAGCCGGTCTGGTTGATCCGCACCCCCGGCGACAATCCGAATGCGGAATGGCTGGTCACGGCGACCATTCGAGTGCAGCGGCCGAAGCCGAACGAACCGAAGTTCCGGGGCCCGTACCCGATCGGGCCGTTTTCGGTCTTGGTCAACGCGAAGCAATCCGGGCGTGTGAACGTCTTTACCGGGCCGTCGGTGCGGCTCAGTTTCAAGCCGCTACCGGAGTTTCGCCGGTTGGATCTCCCCGCCGCCGCGACCGAAGACCATGTCGCACTGTTCGCCTTCACCGGGTTGCCCGCCGTGCCGCCGAACGCCAAGGCGAATGTCTGGATGGAAATCGATGCCCGCGCGGCCCCGACGGCGATCCGCTCGAAGGCGAGCCACGACTTGAAGCTGACGCCTGGCGGTTGGCGGTTGGAATCAACCATCCGCGTGGTGCCGCCACCGCGCGGGGAATTGGAACAGATCCTCGTCGAGATGCCTGCGGAATGGCCGACGCTGGAGGCGACGCCCGAAGATCTCGTGGACAGTATTCACATTGTCAAAGACGGTTCCCCCCGGCTGATGGCGATCCGGTTCAACGCCCCGCAGAAATCGGCGTTCACGCTGAAATTGCTTTCGACGCGCCCCTCCCCGCCGAAAGTGGGTGCCCCGGACGAGCGAGAATCCAAGCTGGTGATGGCGTTACCGCGACTGCCGCAAACCGACGAGCGCGAGTCCTCTCTCACGGCCGCCGTGCCGGAGGGTTTCGAGGTCCGCGGTACCATTGCATTGTGGGAAGCCGGCCAGCCCTCCGCCGCGACCGATCCGCTGACCGGCACCACACCGAACCGCACGGCCGCGATCAACAGCATCGGGGGCATCTTCGACCGCGCCATTGCGCGCGTCGAACTGGCGTGGCAGTCTTACCGACCGGCGCTGATCTGCGATAATCGGGTCGAAGTGACTTTGCAGCCCCGGCAACTGCTCGTTCAGCAGGTGTTGCGGTTCAGGCCGACGCAGGACGACCGCCGGCCGATCCGGCTACGGGGGCCCGAAAACTTGGTCGGGCTGCAATCGGTGCCCGCTCTCGATCCCGTCGGCCCCGGCCTTTGGGAATTCCGCTCGAACACGGAGTCGGGCAAAGAGTTTTCGCTTAACGTCGCATTCGCCCTGCGGCTAGCCAACCCGGTGGCCGATCCGACTGTGCAACTGCTGTGGCCCGATTCGGCCACGCGCACCGAGAGCGTGCTGCGGCTCTGGGGCGGAGCCACCGGCCGACGGGTGAATAAGTTCGAAGGGGATTGGCGCGAGTTGCCCGTCGAGCCGAGCGCGGATCGCGATTCGTTACCGCTGCTGACCTTGGCCGCATCGAGCCCCGGAGCCCCGCTGACATTCGACCTCAGTTCTCTCGGCGAATCGGGCTTGCCGACGGTTTGGATCGAACGAGCGTACGCGCGGGCCACGCTGAGCGAAACTTCGGTGGTGATCCAGGAGAAACTGCTGTTGAAGCGCTGGCTCGGCGCGAGTTTAGAAATGGAATTGCCCAGAATGGATCACCTCGAATTGTGGGTCGAAGGGAAGTTGGTCGAAGCGCTGCCGAAAGCGAGCGGCGACGGCGCGGATGAGCCGTGGGTGCTGACCGTGCCCTTGCCGGATTTCAAACCGAACACGGCGATCACCGTCGAAGTGCGCTACCGATACGCCGGTGCCCGGGAGCGCTACCGGGAACGGAGCTGCATTCCGCCGCGAATACGGGGCGCGTTGTACCGTGCGCCGCTCCGCTGGTTGTTGACTACAGAAGTCGACTCCGTCGCGTTTATCCCGTCGGGGGATTGGGAGCCGGAATACCGCTGGGCATGGCGCGGTTTCGGGTTCGCCCCGACCGCCCCGGATTCGCCGGAAGACATGGACGCTTGGCTGAAAACCGGCCAAGATGCCCCCGATACTTCGCCGTGGCAATCCGCTATCAGCGACTCCGTCGCTGGCCGGCAAACCTCGCCACGTGGGATTCCCGTCGTGCTGATTCCGAGACTCGCTTGGGTCGTCGCCTGGTCCGGCGTGCTTTTGCTACTCGGGTTGGCGGCGTCGCAGCTCCGTTTGATTTGGTGCTGTCTCGGCCTAGCCCCGGTGGGGATCGCACTCGCCTGCGCCAGTGCGGTGTGCCCGCAAGGATTGGCCCAAGTTCTCGCGGCGATGCAACCCGGCGCAGTGTTGCTGGCCTTTGCACTCGCGACTCTATTCGCTTGGCGCTTCTACCGGGCCAGGAGGCTCGAGCGATTGCCCGGCTTCAGCCGCGATCGCAACGCCGTGCCGGTGCGGAGTGACACTATTCCACTGTCGAATGTCACGAACGGCAACCGACCGTCGCGCAGCCCTTCGTCGGCACCGCCCTTTATCGAAGCCGGTAGCACGGTTCCCCCGCTCCCGATTGGCGGGTGAACCATGCTCACCCGCGTTGCGACGATTGTGCTTCTGTTCGGGTTGTTGTTGGCGGCTGGCGCCGGGGCGATCCCGAGTTCCCCGCGCGGAACACCGGGGCACGCCGCCGCGATCGGGGGCAGTTCGCTCGTGCCGAGCGATGAAATCGCGCGGCCCGATCCCATCGCGATCCAACGCATTTTTGTCCCCGCCGAACGCCTCGATTCTTTGCAGCCGGATTTCGCTCGCGGTGCGCTCAAGAAACTGTCGAAGGCCGATTTCGAAGCGAAAGTGCAGGTGGCCGCGCAAATGCAGTATGCCGCGCAGAACCCCGCCCGCATCGCCGAGGCAACCTACCGGGCTACCGTGCAAACCGGGCGGATCACCGGCACCGCGGAGTGGCTCTTGGGGCACCCCACGGGCGGCGCGAGCGCGCTGGCCGTCGATCCGTTGCCGGGAGCCGTGCAGGCTCCGAAGTGGGCCGATGGCTCGCAGGCGATGCTCTTCCGCGCCACCCTCGACGGCAAAGCCCAAGCCGCAAATTACCTGTGGGTCGAAGGCCCGAGCCAGAAGCAACTTGCTTTCGAATGGTCGGCTCGATTGGTCGAACAGCCCGACGAAGAGCGCTGCGTGCTGACGTTCCCGGCTTCGCCGATCGCCGCTCTCGAACTGACAATGGCGGCGGATCGCGTGCCGATTCTCGGTGATGCGGGCGTTCTTCTGACCGGGCCGTTCCCGGCGGCCAAGGACGGTGAACGACTTTGGAAGTTCGCGTTCGGGGGTCAAACCCGATTGGATCTCGGGCTCCGCAAGACGCAACCCTCCAACGAGGCCAAGCCGGCCGTGCGGATCGACCGCGCGGCCCTTTGGAAGTTGTCGGCCGGGGAATCCCTCGGGCAATTCGACTTCACGCTGAACGCGTTCCGCCAAACCGGTCGGGAATTGGTTTTCCAAGTCGATGCTGGGCTGGAAATCCTCAACGTCTCCGGGGCGTCGGTCGAAAGTTGGCTAGCGGCGCTGGACGGATCGACGCCCCGGTCGCTGACCGTCCGATTCCGCGAAGCGGCCCCGACCACCCGCTTGACGATCTCCGTGCGCTCGCCCGCCGTCTTCACAGCCGCCAGTTTCACCCCGCCCCAGATCCGCGTCGCCGGCCGTCCGCTGCTCGAAGATATCGTCGCCGTTCAACTCTCGGCGGGTTGGAAACTCGACGGCTGGCAAACCGGCGACTATCGCTTGGCCAGCATCGGCACTGCGTCGGATCGAACCACCAAACTCGAATTCGGCCGCACGGTATTGACGACCGAAGGCCGCACCGAGCGCCGCCCGCCGACCGTCCGCTATCGCCCGGCGGATCAAGAATTCAACACCGTGGAAGTGATCGACTGGCGCTTGGAACCGAACCGGACGAAGCTCACCGCGACCTTCGCGACGGCGGTCGTGCGCGGGCCGATCTCCAACTTCACATTCCAAGCATCCGCGGGCTATGCCCTCGAAAGCGTCGCTTTGACGCCCGACGACCCCGGCGTCGCATTCGGTGCGATCCCCGGTGTCGCCGGCGGTTGGTTCGTCGAGCCGTCCCGCGCGGTCGCCTCGGGCAAGTCTGTCGAAGTCCGTTTGGAATTCCGTTCGGTCGAATCGGTGCTGCCGGATGCGGATCCGGGACGAACCGTGCCACTCCCGCGAATTCTGCCCCAAGGTGCCGGCGAACGCCGAGGCGTGCTGGCGGTTCGCCCGTCGTCCGGTATCAAAGTTTCGACTTCGGGATTGAGCGCGGCGTCGATTCCGCTGGCCGGCGAACCCGGTTTTTCGATCGCGTACCGGGGCCGCGAACCGGAAGGCGACATCCGGGTGACGCGGGCGACCCCGACACTCTCGGCGAGTCTCGAGGTCGAACTGACCGGAGGCGACTCGGCGCGATTGTCCGCGACTTTGCGCGGTCGGGCCGAAGGGACGCCGATTCCGGCCATCTCGGTATGGGTGCCGAGTTCGGCACCGACTTGGCACATCGAACCCACGGCCGCCGTCAACCGCTTTCCCGGCGATGCGGTTCTGCCGCACTTGCCATTCTTGGGCATTGGGAATCGGTGGTCGGCACTCGCCTTGGCCGGCGCGTCCGCCCCGGAGTCCGGGACACTTTGGCGGATCGCGTTCGCCAAGCCCGTCTCGGGCGACTTCGCTTGCTCGATCGATTTCCCCGTAGTTGCGACAGCACGCGACTTAGCATTACCTCATTTTCTAGGCGTGCCCATTTCGCAAGGGACCGTCAAACTCGACGGGAATTTGTCGAAGAAGTTCCGCGCGGCCGTGCCCTCCGAGTTCGTCGGATCGCGGCCGCACCTCATCCTCACGGCTCTTGAACCGTCGGAGCCACTCATCGAACTTCCCGATGCGAGCCTGTGGGTGTTTCGAGATGTGAAACTCCATACGCACATCGATGCGGACTACTGCCACGGCACGTTGACCGGCACCGTCGTGAGCGCGGCCGGGCCGCACCTGCCGATCACCCTCGTGGAAGTCGAATTGGAATCGATCACCATCGACGGAAAGCATTTTTCGGCGACCGTTCCCGAGTTGGCCGAGTCGGGGCTTTCGGTACCTCGGCCGCTTGTGCCGTTCGAGGTTCGCTATCGCCGGCGCCACACCCCGCGTTACGGCGGTTGGGTGCTCGCCGCCGACTCGGGCCTCGCGTCGATCGCAGGCGAACCCGATATCGCCCTCACTTGGTCCTCGGGCTCGGACATGCGCGCTTGGCCGCACCTCGATCAGCCCGGTGCAGGGTCAGCCCGGCCAACCCTGCTCTTGAAAGAATCGACCGTCCGTGCCGCCGCAATCATCGCGGCCCTGCTCGTGGCTTTGCCGCTCGCGATCGGCTTCGCACTCGCCCGGTACCGGGCGGGTTGGCTTCTCGGCACGATCATCGCGAGCCTTTTCTGGCTATCGGCGTGGAAAGCGCCGAGCGGGTGGGCGGACGCCGCACGCCCCGCGCTAACGGTCGCGCTCGGTTCCATCGCGATCGCTCTGTTCCGCATTTCCGCGCGGCCGAAGCGAATCGCGACCGCATCGGTCACCTTGGGAATGCTGATGGCGATTGGAACCGGACACGCGCAAGCGCCCGAATCCGCAAAGGTGTACGTCGTGCCCGGGCCGGCCGAGGCCCCGGCCCGATTCAATGTCCTCGTTCCCCCGGCTACACTCGATAAACTCGACGCGCTCGCGCGGTCGTCCCTGCCCGATCTCGTGGCCCTCTCCGCCGAGTACGATTGCCTCGCTTCCGGCGACACCGCGACGATCCGGGCGAAGTACGTCGTCCATTCGCGGAAGACCGAAGAGCAATCCCTCGTACTCCCGCTGGCGGGCGTCCGACTCGAGAATGCCACGCTCGATGGCAAAGAGGCTTTTCCCGAAGCCGGAACTGCGGATCGGTTCTTCATCCCGATCCGCGGCGCCGGCAACCACGAATTGCTCATGCAATTCACCGTGCCGGTCGTATCGGCGGGCATCGATCGCGGCGCCAAATTCGCGGTGCCCGATCTCCCGCTGACCCAAGTCGGCTTCGCCGCCGGCTTGCGCGCCCGGCAACTCGATATCCCGTCGCGTAACGGCGGGCAATCGCTCCGCGTGAGCGCCGATGGTTTGCGCGTGGAAGCCGGGCACGGCGGGGGTCGGATGATCCGGTTGCACTGGCGCGAAAGCGGGACCGCCGAAGGGGCCAAGCCGACGATCGCCGTGAAGGAAGGGGCGATCTGGGACCTGACCGACGCCGATGCGGCACTGACGGCCGCGTGGCAATTCCGCGTCGAAGGGGGCACCGTCGGCTCGTTGAAATTCGAATGGCCCGAGCACGCCCTCCCCGAGCGCATGAGCCTCGAAGCCGCCGACGGCGGCGCGCTCGGCTCGGGGATCCGCGATTGGAAAATCGGCGCGCCCGCCAATGGCTACGCCGCGATCGAGGTCCGTCTCCAGACGCCGCTGGAAGGCCAATTCACCTTGGTCGCGAAAGGTTATTCCGGCAAGTTGCCCACCGCCAAACCGGTGTTGTTCTTCCCGCGCAGCACCGATGCCGCGGAGGCGAATCGGGACAGTTTCCACGCGGTTCGCTTGGCGGGGGTGAAGTCCGAAGGGGTCGCCGTGAGCGGGGCCATCGATTTCCCCGCAGAAGCCGTCGGCCGCGATTTCGCGAAAGTGCCCGAATTCAACTTCGCGAAAGCGCCGCCGGCGCGGGTCGTGCGCCGCGCCGCCGGCAAGGCGACCGAACTCCGCCCGACACTCATCCCCAACGCGGCCTTCCAACCGCTCGCCGGGGAAGTCGCCTACACCATCGGCCGCAGGATCGGGGTCGAAGGGGCGATGCGGGCGTCCGCGAAAGATTCGGGCAGCGTCGAGTTCGATGTCCCCGCCGGGTTGATCCTCGCCGACGTCTGGGCGCCGGACTTGGCCGGTTGGAGCCGCAGCGGTGCACGGATTCAAGCCTGGTGGACGCAGCCGGTCGCCGATGTCATCGTCCGCTGGGCGGGCCAAATGCCGAAAGCGCCGGATCCGAACGGCGTTGCCGAAATCCCGTTGCCGCGCTGGCCGTCGGCCTTGGCGAAATTCGCGGAGCCGATGGCCGTACGCGCCCGGCCCGCCGAGGGCTGGACCGTGAGTCCGTTGCCGGCGGTCGGCTTGAAAGAAATGCCGACTTCGATTGCGGGGGAATGGCTGCTGTCGGTCGAGCCGGATCAGAAGCCCAACGCCAAGTTCGTCGCCAAGCCGAGCGTCGCGGCGGCGATCACTCCGGACAAGCCCATGCCATCGGTGCCGGTGGCGCCACCGCCTCAGGCGAATCCGGCGCTGCCGAATGTGGAAGTATCCGAGGGCTCGAATGGCCCGGTGAGACTTCCGCTACTCCCGCTCGTGTGGATTCTCGCGGTCTTCGCTTCGACGGTACTGGCGCTGTTCGGTGGCCGGCGCGGCCGACCCGAGGCGTTCCTGCTATTGGGACTCGGCGCGGTCGCCGCACTCGGGCCGGAGTCGTGGCCGGCGCCACTATTCTGGTTCCTCGCCGGATACGGTGCGTCCCTGCGGCTTCGGCGGCTCGGCGGGTGGGTCTTGCGCCGCACCATCGCTTGATGCTCAATCGTCATCGTCGCGGATTCGCTTCGCCCGGCGGGGTTCATCCTTGTCGCGGCCGACGCGGCGGGGCGGCAGGTCCCGGTTCTTTTCCCGTTCGGCCCGCTTGGCGTCGCGGCGTTCTTGTTCTTCTTCTTCATCGCGATCCCGCTCTTCTTCCAATGCCACTATGAAGTTTTCGTGCACGCCGACGAGCGTGATGTCATCATCGGTGATCTCCTTAGGCCGCACGCTCGTGTTCTGCAAGATCACCGCGATAATCAGCACGAACACCAGTCCCACGCCGGCAGCCATCGCTGTGTACAGGCCGATGTCCGGGCCTTGGTTTCGCCCGCCCGGCTCGTGGGACAGCACAAACCCGACGACCACCAACGCGATACACCCGAGGACGCCGAACAGCGCGAACAATTGTCGCCAGAGCCAGTGCCATTTCTTCCGCGTCGCGATCGGGAGTTCCATCGTGATGCTTTTGCGGAGAATCATCGCCACGATCAAATACGGCAACAGCACGCCGAGGATCAATATGCCGACCCACGGCGGGGTCCATTTGAAGGTGTGCCGTTTGATGTCGGTCGTCGGCTCGCCGCAAACGATGCAGATCGGCGGCAAGAGATTGTTGCGGGCTTCGTAACGGGTGATGCGAATCGACGCCACGGGGGTTCTCCCGAGTATGGGTTTGAAAGTTGTCGTGCTGGCCGTCCGAGTCACTGCTTGGCCGCGCCTCGGGTCGTCATCTCCACGGAATATAAGCTCTTGCCGGCGGTCACGAAAAGCGTCTTCATCGCCTTGCCGCCGAAGCAGACGTTGGCCGTCCACGGTTCGTCGATGGCGATGGTGTCGATCTTCTTCCCGTCTTTGTCGAAGATCAACACGCCTTTGCCGGTGAGGTAGACGTTACCGGCGTCGTCGAGGGTCATGCCGTCCGACCCGGACTCGCAGAAGAGTTTGCGGTTCTTCAGCGTGCCGTCGTCTTGGATTTCGTAGCGATACGTTTTCGATTTGCCGATGTCGGCGACGTACAGCGTCTTGCCGTCGGGGGTGCCGACAATGCCGTTGGGCTGCCCGAAGTCGTCGTCGACCCGGGCGAGTTTGCCTTTCGCACTCAGAAAGTACAGCGCGCGTTTGTCCTGCTCTTGGGCGCCGCGTTTCCAATAGTCGCGCTTGTAGAAAGGGTCTGTGAAATAGATCCCGCCGTCGGGCCGCACCCAGAGGTCGTTCGGGCCGTTGAGCAATTTTCCGCCGTGATCCTTCAACACCACCGTGACTTTCTTGGTCTTCACATCGATCTTCCAGAGTTCGTTCTTTTCGTCGGCGCAGGCCCAGAGTGCCCCGTCGTTATCGAAGCACAACCCGTTGGAGCGCCCGGCCGGTTCCAGGAACGTGCTCAGCTTGCCGTCCGCGCTCCAGATGTGGATGCGGTCGTTCGGTTGATCGGTGAAGTAGACGTTGCCGTCGGCATCGACCGCCGGGCCTTCGGTGAATTTGAACGCACCCGACAGTTTGACGGGTTTGGCCCCAGTCGCGACGGGGCTGTCTGCGGCGAGCATGGGCGATGCCAACAAGAGGAGCAAGACAAACGGACGCATGGTGACTCCGGATCGACGGGGAGAGTTGGGGAGATGATATCGCGAACCGGTGTTATCCCGCCATCGAAACCCCGACATCACCGGCAGCGATTTCGCCGATCTGCCACGCGGTCAGGCCGATGTCGGCGAGAATCCTTTCGGCGAACTCCGGCCGGCAGACGACGACGAAACCGATACCCATGTTGAAGACGCGGTCCATCTCGGCGTCGGCGATATTGCCGAGCTTCTGCAGCCAAGCGAACAGCGGCGACTTAGGCCATGCCGCGCGACGGACAACGGCCCGACAGCCCGGCGGCAAGATGCGCCCGAGGTTGTCCGGGATGCCGCCACCCGTGATGTTGGCAAGCCCGCCGATGGCGAAGTCGGGCGTCTGCACGGCGTCGAGCAGCGCCCGGATCGGTTTGGCGTAGATTATCGTCGGCGCCAGCAGCGCTTCGCCGACGCTGGTGCCGAGTCCGGCCGCTTCGTCGGCCATGCTGACATTCGCCGCTTCGACGACTTTGCGAACCAAGCTGTAGCCGTTGGAATGGATGCCGCTGCTGGCGAGGCCGATGAGTGCGTCGCCGGGGCGGATGGCGGAGCCGTCGATGACTTCGGATCGCTCGGCCATGCCGGCGGCGAAGCCGGCCATGTCGAAATCGCCCGGAGCGTAGAACTCGGGCAGGATCGCGGTCTCGCCGCCGACCAGCGAACAACCCGCCCGCAGGCAACCTTCGCTGATGCCGAGCACGAGTTGCTTCGACAATTCTGGATCGTCTTGGGGCATCGCGATGTAGTCGAGGAAGACGAGCGGATCGCCGCCGGTGCAGATGAGGTCGTTCACCGACATCGCCACGAGGTCGATGCCGACGGTGTCGAAGCGGTTCAATTGCGCGGCGATCTTCAGCTTGCTGCCGACACCGTCGGTGCAGGTGACGAGGACGGGATTGGCGTATTTCCGGGCCGGGCTACCGAGGGCATGGAGGTCGAACAGACTCGCGAAACCCCCGGAACCTTTGCCCCCTTTGCGGGGCGGGAAGGGGGGCTTCACCACGCGGTGGGGATCCCAAGTGCGCGCGAGCAACGGCTGAATCCCGGCCATCGTCTCGGCATATTTTTCGAGATCGAGGCCGGCTTTCTTGTAGTTCCACTCGTCGGGCATAGCTCACTTCTTCGGGCGGATCGTCGGGTTCGACAACGGGTTGATCAAGTCGGGGTAGGTGTAGCCGGGCGTCGCCATAGACGGCGCCGCGAGGTTCGGAAGCGGCCCAACGGCGGGAGCCGGGGGCGACAGCGGCGTGCGGAGGGTCTGCGTCGCAGGGTTGGGGTAGTAGTTGTTGAGGTAGTAGTACCCGAGATCCAGCGTCGGGCGGTAGTAATAGCCCGAGAAGTAATCGACGCCGAAACCGAAGGACAACCCGAACAGCACCCCCGGCGTGCGGATGCCCAGGTAGCCCGGCGACACGGACGGGTACGATCGAGAAATCGCAGGCCCACCGACGGGTGGTAATGCGCCTCGGGCGTACGGCTGGGCCGTTGCGGGTAACGCCGCGAGCAGCATCAGCGCCCCAGCGAGGGCAATTCGAGAAGCGAACATGGTGAAGACTCCGATGTGGAAACCTAGATAATTCTACACGGCAGCGTCACTTCGCATCGAGCAACTTTTGGTATTCGTCCCATTCGAGGGGGTGGAGATTGGCTTTGGTCAGGCCGAGCTTCTTGGCTTCAGCCAGTGCCACGGTGCGAGCCGGGGCGTTGGCGAGCCTGTAGTATGCGACGGCCATGTGATACTGGAACACGGCGCGCGGGTCGGACTTCGCGGCGATGTCGAGATCGCGGATCGCTTCGCCGTAGTCCCCCGCCGCCATGCGGACGATGGCCCGCGTGTCGAGCAGCGACGGAGCCGGTCCGCGGAGTCCGATGGCTTCGTTGATGAGCCGGAGCGTGGCTTCGCCGCCGTCTTTCTTGTGGAGCGCCGTGAGGATCGCGACGTTGTTCAGTTGAATGCCACGCGATTCCGGCGTGCCGTGTTGCGCCGCCCGATTGTACAAGTCGATGGCCGCATCGTACGCCCCCTTGGCGTCGGCGAGTTCGGCGCTCGCGGTGAGCAAGTCTTCGTTCTTCGGGCTTTCTTTCAACTTCTCCGCGACCCAGGCTTCGATCTCGGCGACGGTTTTCTCCCACGCCGGTGTGTCCGCGGCGGGCACGGGCACCGCGACGCGCGATCGTACCGAGATGGACAGCAGTCGCGCGGTCGCCGGCGCCGGGGCCTTAGCGCGGATATCCCAAAGGATGGCGATGGCGGCGGAGCCACGGCCCCGGCGTACAAGGAATTGCGCGAGCGGAACGTGCCCCATCGGGCCTTTGTCTTTGTCGAAGATTTTGCGGTAGAGCATCTCGGCGTCATCGGAGCTGCCGATCTCTTCGAGCGCGCGGCCGAGTGCGACGGCCTTCTGCGTCTCGTCTCCGGGCCACGGGAAATTCAGAATCAACTTGGCCCCTTCGGCCGTGCGGCCGGCCTTCGCCAAGTAGCGCGCTTCTTCGAAGTTCGCATCCCACGAGTTCGGGGCGCGGAGTTTCAATCGGTTCAGCGTCTGCCGGGCCTCAAGGAGATCGCCACGGTTCAGTTGCAGGTGGGCCAGCGCCGCCGTGTATTCCGGCGACGCCAGCGGCCCGGCTTTGGTGGCATCTTGCAACGCCTTCTCGGCGAGGTCGGGCCGGCCCGATTGGAGTTGAAGCTTCGATAAGAAAAAGTTTTGCTCGGGCGTCAACGGCGACTTCGCGGCGGTCTCGTTCAGCAGGTCGATGCCCTTCTGCCGTTGGAACGGATCGATGGCGATGACGAAGGCTTTCGCGCGGATGTCGTCGATGGCGTTGTTGCCGTCGCGCAAGTTTTCGTCGAGCCATTCCAACGCTTTCGGCACGTGCTTGAACGCGTCGGCGCCGGAAACGAGCGCGATGGCTTTCATCCGCCGCGCCCACAGGGCGCCCTCGGTTTTGCCGGTGGCGATGACCTTCGTCAGCAAGGCGTCCGCTTCTTTCGATTTCCCCGCACGCTGGTAGAGCATGTACAACCGCAGCGGGGCGGTCGGGTCGGCTTCGTTCAGCGCCCAAGCTTTTTTGAATTCGACCTCGGCCGCGGCGAATTCGCCGACGATCTCCCGGCATTCGCCGAGCGCGAGCGGGATGATCGCGGGGTTCGGCAATTTCACATCGGGTTGGCGGAGTCGCTTCTCGGCTGCGTTCGCCTGTTGAATCGCGGCTTCTTTCTGACCCGTCGCCGCGAGGAATCGCACGATCGATACCCAGGTTTCCGGTGCGTCGTCGCGGAGGGACTTCGCCTGTTGCAACGCGGCCATGGCTTCCGCCGTCTGCCCGTGCAGGAAGAAAACGGTGCCGCGGGTGAGGTGATCGCGGTAGTTCTTCGAATCCGCCACATCCGGGGAGCGTACCCACGCTAGGCCTTGCTGTTTGTCGTCCGTGAGGGCCGAGCGCATGAGTGCGAATTGGCGCTCGAGGTCGCTCGGCAATCCGCCGGTCGCGGTCATGCGGGCGAGCAGCTGCGTGGCTTCTTGGTAGTTCTGTTTCTCCCAAAGGATCTGCACGACACGGCGAATCAAGGCTTCGCCACGCTCGCCCCGGTCGATGCCTTTGCGATACTCGGCGAGCGCCGCATCGAGGCGACCTTCCGAGTGCGCGAGATCGCCGAGCAGCACGTGAATCCGGCCCCATGAGTCGCGTTTGCCACGGGCGATCGCCAATCTCGCGGCGAGGGCCGTGCGGGTCGCCGGGTCGGGCTGCGGCTGTACGGTCAGCTCGCGGGCCACTTCCGCGACGATGGTCACGGCGCCGGCGGCGCCATCGAGCTTGCGAATTTCTTCGAGTATTTGATCGCGTACGCCGGCATCCGGAATGGAGTTGGCCAAGTCGAACAATGCGAGCCGCGTCGGCAAGTCGAAGGGCATCTCGGCGGCGGCCTTCCGCAGCATCGAGATTGCCTCCGCCCGTTTGTCGAGTGCGACGAGGAGATCGGCCAACCCGCCGAACAGGCGGAACTTCTCGGCCGCCGGGAACTCGGCTTTATCCGCGAGCCCGAGGACCGCGGGCAAGTCGACTGATTTCGGACCGCGCGTCAACAATTGGGCCCGGAGCAAGCGCAGATCGACCGAGTCGCCGATCTTCAGCAGGGCTTCGTCAAGCGTCTTCAATCCCGCGTCCCGATTTTGCAAGCCGCGCAGCAAGGCCAAGGCGTGCCAGGCTTGCACCTGTTTCGGATCCGTCGCCAGTGCCACGGTCAACTGTTGAATCGCCTCGGCGGGCTTCTGCTGGAGGTAAAGCGCGTTGGCCGCGAGCACCTCGATATCCGGCGGATACGGCTTCGGGCCCAAGGCGCGGTCGAATTCGGCCCAGTCGCGATCGCGCACCGGTCGGCCGGCGATCTCGGCGAATTTCAATCGAACATACCGCAGGCGGGCCACGGGATATTTCCCCGCGAGTTCGCGGTAGTGTTCGGTCGCTTTGGCCGTCTGCCCCATAGCGGCGAGCGTCTCGGCGACCCCGAATTGCGCCGTCGCCGATGCCGGGTCGATGCCCCATGCGGCTTCGAAACAGCGGAGTTGGTTCGGGTAGTCGCTGGCCGAGCCGTAGCCGAGGGCCAATGCCAAATACGCTTTCTTGTGGAGATTGGCGTTCCGCCGCACCGAGGCGAGCGACGATTCCAACTCCGGGATCGCCTGCGGCCAATCGCCGCGGAGGACGTGGACCCGGCCCCGCAGATACCCCACCGCCGCCGCTCCGCGGTCGTTGAGGGCCAACCGATTCGCGGCGATCAGCGCGCCGTCGAAATCTTTCACGTCGATGAGCCGATCCGCGATGTCGAGCAGTCGCGGGTCGCCGTCATTCAATTTCCGTGCGGCGTCGAGTAGGACTTGGCGGGCGTCCGCCTCGGCGTTCGTCGCCATCATCATCTCGGCGAGGCCGAGGATCAGCACGACGTTGTCGGGCTGGGATCTCAACGCTTGCTCGAGGAGGCTGCGGGCGAATTTCGGATCGTCGGACGCCGCCAGCGAGGCCAACTGCAAGACGACATCGTTGTCGGCCGCGCCGCCGGGGAGGTTGTAGGCGACTTCGATATCCTCGCGGGCGCCGCGGCGGTCCCCGGCCCGCAGACGATAGCGACCGCGGGCGAGCCGGGCTTCGATCTCTTGCGGTCGCAGTTGAATCAGAAGGTTCATGGCGGCGTCAGCTTCGACGATCGATTGCGGCGCGTTCAGGTCGTAGCGCAAGAACAGGGCCATTTCGAGCGACGCGGCCGAAGGGGCCCGCCCGGTGGCGAGGGCTTTCTCGTACCGCTTGCGGGCGTCGTCGTTCTTCTTTTCGTGGCGGTCGCAGCGGGCCAAGAGCAGGAAAACTTCGGGGTCGGCATTGGCCGCGGGGTCGTTCGATGCGACCAACTGATTCAAATGCTCCCGGGCCGCCGCGAATTTGGCCGTTTGCATGTAGAGCTTGGCGAGCTTGAGCCGCTCCGCGTGCCGGGCTGGTTGCAGGCTCAGGACTTTGCCTTCGAGCAGGCCGATCGCTTCTAGCGCGAACGCGGGCTTCGACTTGGCCAGTTCTTCGTATAAGCCGGCCAACTCGGCGCTGGCGTCCGGGTCGTCCGGTTTCATGGCGAGGTATTGTTTGTAGAACTCGACCGCGCGGATAGCGTCGTTCTCGGCGCGGGCCAGTTCGAGCAGCACCGTCGATTGCCGGCGCATTTGCACGCTGTGGATACCGTAGCCGGCGCCTCCGCAGACCAGCAGAGCCAGAATACCGAGGAGCAACCGCTTGGTGCGGAGCGCCCGTGCGGGATGGGTTCGTTCCCGATTGCGGCGTCGTCGCGCCATGTCAAAAGACCTCGCGGTTCGGTGCCTTATAAAATCTACAGCGACCAATAACGCCATTGTACCTCGCGAGTTCGGAAACGGAACGAATGGATTGCAAACTACTCCCGGCCGTGGTGCTCAGCTTCGATATCGAAGAGCACCACCGCATCGAAGCCGCGACCCATCTGACGCACGCGGCCGAGTCGAAGGCGATGTACGGCGAACGGATGGAAGTGACGACGCGTCGATTGCTCGACCAACTCGCGGCGGCCGAAGCCACGGCGACGTTCTTCATCGTCGGTGAGATCGCCGTCCGCCATCCGAAGCTCGTCCGCGATATCGCAGCGGCCGGCCACGAAATCGGTTCGCACAGTTGGGATCACCGCCGGATTCACCGGCACACGCCGGATTCGTTCTGCGACGACCTCCGACGCAGCATCGATACGTTGCAGCAGGTCGCGGGGGTGCCGGTACTCGGTTACCGCGCCCCGACATTCAGCTTGACCCGTGCGACCGCTTGGGCCGTCGATTTGCTCGCCGAAGCCGGGCTGAAGTACGACTCGTCGATCTTCCCCGTGCGCCACGACCGGTACGGTGTTCCCGATGCTCCGCGAGTGCCCTTTTGGTTGCAGCGTCAACGCGGAAAGATTCTCGAACTCCCGCCGCTGACGTACCGCCGGTTCGGCCAGAATCTACCCGTCGCCGGCGGCGGTTACTTTCGGCTATTCCCGCTGGCCTTCTTGCGCGCCGGCGTCAATCAATTGGCGAAGACCGGGCATCCCGCCGTGCTCTATTTCCACCCGTGGGAGTTCGATCTGGGTCAGCCGAAGTTGCCCTTGGGGCGGATGTCCCGGTTCCGAACCTACGTCGGCATCGGCAAGAGCACGGCCCGACTGGAAAGCTTGCTGCAGCGCTACCGGGGGCGATTCCAGCGCTGCATCGACGTGGCGAATGCGGTCGGCGAAGCGGCCCCGATTTATCGACTGTAAAAACCGCTCCACTTTTTCAAGCCGTCAACCCGAGCGTCGTTTGCGTTGCCGGTAATACTTCAGCCCCGGCAGAAAGAACGACAGCGCGGACACGACCCCGAACATCAGATGCCCCACCTGCGGCAGCGCCGCCATGCCGACGGCCGTCGCCAAGTATGCTCCGACCCAAATGTAGAACTGCCCGGACAGCGTACCCGCCTTGAAGAAGAAGACCATCGCGGCGATCACGGCGAGCACCGGTGTCAGCGTGAGGCTCGGCAGCCCCTGCACGACCTCGATCAGGAACAGCCCGACGCTGGCCACGGTACTGCCGGCCCAAGCGTGCGCGATCTGCCGTTCGACGAACAGCACCGGCCCACCGCGACGGCGCAAACGCCAGAAGATCGATCCCCACGCCAAGAGCCCCGCGCCCCAGAAGGCGAGGTAGTACAAGTGCGAGGTGACGTTGGACCACGCCATGATCTGCGTGACAATGCAGAGCACGAAGATCGCGATGCTGTGCCACATCCACAGGAGGCCCCAGTTTTCGAGCACCGCCGCGTGATGCGTCTCGCGCAACAACCGCGACACGAACGACCCGAGGCTGCCGGGGGCGACGCTGAGGCGATCCCCGACGAGGTAGGCTTCCAAATCTTTCGCCAAGCCGCCGGCGCTCGGATAACGCAACTCCGGCGGCTTCTGCAAGCACTTCAGGCAGATCAATTCGAGATCGCGATCGACCGACGGGTTCAGTTCCCGAGGGGGAATGGGATCTTGTTCCAGCACCAGCAGCAGCGTGTCGAGCGGGTGCGAAGTTTGAAATGGCGGTCGACCCGTGAGTAGTTCGTACAAAATCGCCCCGAGCGAATAGACGTCCGCCGCCGGGGTCAAATCCTTCCGGCTGCCCGCCTGCTCCGGCGACATGTAGCTCGGCGTGCCGACGACCGCCCCCGTTCTCGTCAAAGACTCGGTCGAATCGAATTGCTTCGCCAAGCCGAAGTCCGTGACCATCGGGGCGAGTCCGCCGCTGCCCGAATCGCTCCCGACGTTCGAGCTCATCAGGATGTTGCTCGGTTTCAAATCGCGGTGGAGTACGCCTTGCTCGTGGGCGTGCTGCACGGCGTGGGCGATGATCGCCACGATCCGGGCCGCTTCGCGGATCGGCAGTGGCCCCTCGGCGTGCACCCGCTGCGCGAGCGTCGGCCCCGGCACATACTCCATGCAGAAGTAGGCTTGCCCGTCGTGCGTGCCGACTTCGAACACCGTGACGATATTCGGATGGTGCAACCGCGCCGCCGCCTCGGCTTCGGCCCGGAAACGTGCGCCGTCGTCCGTGCTGGCGAGGTGCGCTTCGCGGATCATTTTGAGTGCGACGATCCGATTCAACGATTTCTGCTGGGCTTGGTAGACGACGCCCATGCCGCCGCGGCCGAGTTCGCTCAGCAGCGTGAAGTCGCCGAAGTCGCGTGGCAGCACCGTCGGCGCAGAATCGCCCGTCGGTTGTGTCGGGTGGTGGATCGTGACCGCCGGCCGTTGGATCAACTCGGCGAATTGCGCCACAGCCCATAGCTCGCGGAGTTCCCCCGCG
>JBBRUN010000010.1:0-26270 GCA_038247765.1 Gemmatales bacterium
ACTCGTCGATCTCGACGATTTGAAGGCGAAGCTCGGGCCGGACACGGCCGTCTTCATGATCACCAACCCGAACACGCTCGGCCTGTTCGAAACGCAAATCCAAGAGATCACCGAACTGCTACACGCGCAGGGTGCGCTCGTCTACTTGGACGGCGCGAACATGAACGCCATCCTCGGCATCACCCGGCCCGGCGACTTCGGCGCCGACATGCAGCACTACAACGTCCACAAAACCTTCACCGGCCCGCACGGCGGCGGCGGTCCCGGCAGCGGCCCCATTGCCGTCCGCGATTTCCTCGCCCCGTATCTGCCGGCGCCGATCATCGTGAAGGATGGTGAGAAGTTCCGCCTGAACTTCGATATGCCGAAATCCATCGGTCGCGTTCGCAGCTTCTTCGGGACCATCGGCATCTTGTTCCGCGGGTACTGCTACATCCGCACGCTCGGGCCGGACGGGTTGAAAGGCGTCAGCGAAAACGCCGTGCTGAATGCGAACTACCTCCGCGCGCTCGTGAAGGATACCTACGACGTACCGCACGCCGGGCCGTGCATGCACGAGTTCGTGGCGAGCGCTCGCACACTGTTACGCACGAAGAAAGTTCGGGCGATGGATGTCTGCAAGCGTCTGCTCGACTACGGTTTCCATGCCCCGACGGTCTACTTCCCGATGGTCGTATCCGAAGCCTTGATGATGGAACCGACCGAAACTGAGAGCAAAGAGACGCTTGACGCTTTCGCCGAGGCGCTAATTAAGATCGCGGCGGAAGACCCCGAGGTGCTGCGGACGGCCCCGCACACGCACATCATCAGCCGGCCGGACGAAGTGAAGGCCGCGAAGGAGCCGGTACTGCGGTGGAATGGCCCGAGAAAATAGCGGGGCGGTTATTTGGAGCCCGCGCCCGACTTGCGGTGCGCGGCGGCCCGTTCCGCATCGCCGATTTTCTCGAAGTGGCTCGCCAGCGCTTCGTGGGCCGGGCGGAAGGTGGGATCGAGCGACAGCGCGACTTCTAACCAGCGCAGGCCTTGCTCCGGGTTGCCGGTCTGCAGCAGCAAGCTGCCCATTTCGGTATAGACGGCCGGATCGAGCGGCCGTTCGGCCAACCGGCGCGTGCGCAGCTCGGCCAATTGTTCGCCGCGGCGCTTCGCGGCTTCGGCGCGGGTCAGTTGCTCGGCGGCCACCGGGGCCTGCCCCGATTGCAGCAAGGCTTGGTAGTACAGGTACTGGGTTTGATAATCGTTCGGCAATTCGGTCGCGGCGCGGCTCAACCACGTGAGCGCTTCGCCGAGCCTCAACTCGCTCAGGGCGAATTGGCCGCGGGTCCGCAGGGCCAGCCCGTGGTCGGGGTGGGCGGCCAATACTCCGTCGAGCAGTCGGATGGCCTCGGCGGATCGGTCGGTCATTTTCAAGCAACGGGCTAAGCGGACGCGGTGATCCGGTTGATCGGGTTGCTCGTTTGACAATCGCTCGAGCTCCGGGATCGCCTCGCTGAAGAGGGCGAGTTCGAGCAGTGCGAGGGAGAGCACGGTGCGCGTTTTCACGCGGTCGGGATCCCGCCGGAGCACTTCTTGCAAATCTTTGGCACCGAGTTTCAAACCGAGGCCGCGGCCTTGGATGGCGGCGCGACCGCGCAGTTCCAAGGCCAGTAGATCGCCGGGGAAACGGGACTCCCATCGCGTGGCGATCGTGAACGCATCGTTGGCCCGGTAGACGGCCAAATAACCTTCCGCCAAGGCTTCCCACACTCCGCGCTGCAGCTCAGGATCCGCGTCGGCCCGATTCTGCAAATACTCAGCCACTGCCGTGACGTTGCCGTCGCTTGCTTGGATCAAGGCCCACTCGAAGGCGAGTTCTGGCGTGGTAGACCCAGCCAGCCGCCGGGCATCGCGGAGCTCGTCCCGCGCGGCGGCCAAATCCCCGTCTTGACGGGCGACTCGGGCGCTGGCCAACCGGACATCGACCCGCTGATTCCAGGGCCAGACGCGCCGGCATTCTCGGAGATGTTGACGGGCGACTGCCGGGCGATCCGCTTCCGCGGCGGCGCGGGCCGCGCGGAAATGATGCCACGCGTAAAGCTCGGGCGAAGCGACGGCGAAGAGCAACACGACGGGCCAAGTCCAGCGGGAGCGCAGGCGTCGGATGAGCCATCGTTTCATCGGCGCGGCCTCGCCGAAGCCGCGAGAGCCCGGTGTCGGGTAGCGAGTACCGGGTTACCGATCTCGAGGTAGATCACCGCGAGGGCCGTGTGCGAGGGGCCGTGGTTGGGGTCTCGCTTCAGCGCGGTTTGATACCAGCGGATCGCCTCGGACGGTTGCCCCGCCCGCAGGGCGATGCCGCCGATTTCGAAAGGCGGGGCGGGATCGTCCGGGCGATTTTGAAGTGCGCCGTTGACCAAATCCCCGATGCGATCGGCATCGGTACTAAGCGTCTTGACCCACGCCGCCTCGCGGGCCGCTTCGTCGGTGCGGCCCAGCCGCGTCAGCGCCATGGCGCGCAGATTCCTCGTGCCAATGGAGCCGGGATCGGCCTGCGATGCTCGACTGAGCAAGCTCTCCGCAAATTCATCGTCCCCGGCGCTCAAGGCCATCGTGCCGCGTTCCGACAGGGCACCCGCCGAGGTCGGATATTTAACCAAGGCTTCATCGAGCGCGCGAATCGCCTCGTCCGTCCGGCCGAGTTGCCGGAGTGCCAACGCCCATTGAACGGCCACTTCCGCATTGTCCGGCAGGCTTTCCTTCAAGATTTTCAAATGCTCCATGGCTTCGCCGGCTTGGCGATCTTGCATCAACAGCAACGCGAGTTTGAGCCGGGCCTCGTGGTGCGACTGTATCCGCGCGACGATGCCGGCGTACGTCTCCTTGGCATCTTGGAGGCGGTAGAGTTGATCTTGAAAGCGGCCCAGCAGCAAGTCCGCGAGGGGGTCGTCCGGGGACGCCGCCCGCCAGGCCATCAGCAAATCTTGGGCGTCGCCGTAGCGAAATTCTCGTAGGCAACCGCTGACGAGCGCTTGTCGCGCGAGCCGAGCCGGCTCACCGCCACTGGCGATGTGCGTCGCCAATATACCCGCGACGGGATCGGTTTCGTCTCGGGCCGCCCGCAGCAAGAGCCGCTCGTACGCCAGTCGGTCGTCGTCGCCGTAAAGTTCCCAATAGTGTTCGAGCACTCCTTCGGCACGCGACCAAGACTGCATCATTCGGAAGAGCCGGGCCTCGAGTAACATTACGCCCCGGTGCTCCGGGTCGATCTCGGCGCAGGCTTCGAGGTGGACAATCGCCGCACCGAACCGGCCATCCAGCGTCGCCGAGTTCGCCTGATCGAGATGATCCCGAAATTGGACATATCGCCGACCGCAAAAGCCGGCAATGGCCAGCGCCGCCGTCGCAATCACTACGATCGAGACCCGTACGGAGCGACGACGAAAAAAGCCCGGCCCCAAAGTGATGGGCCGGGCCGGTCGGGTTTGCACGTCGGCGTTCGACATCGGGATCGTACTCATTTGCCCGCGAGTGGGATATCGTAGGTTTGCGCACCGCCCGTGAACTTATAGGTCAATCCGGACTCGGCTTCGTTGGCGTATTTCGCAGGGATCTTCACGTATTTCTTCGCGTTATCGCCGGGCATTGTCGGATTGTAACCCTCGGGCAAGTCGCTTTTCGGGGCCATTTTTGCATCTTTGGGTACCCCTTTCGTCGCGCCGGGAACCATCGGCATGTTCGGCATTCCTGGGCGTGAACCCGGCCCGGACGGTTTGCCGCTGTTTAGATATTCGGTTGCAACCGTCACACTGTAATCGCCGGCGGTAAGTGTCGGGGCCTTGAAGTCGCCGTTTTCACCGATTTCTACCGTGGCACCGGGCCCACCCGACTTATTGTGGAAGATCACGTTGCCGCCCTTGAGAGGTTTGCCGTCGATTGTCACGGTACCGGCAAGAGAGCCTTTGGCCGGTTCGCAACCCACCGCCTGGAACAGGAAAACTGCCGAGATGACTTGAGCAGTCAAAACGGATTTGAGTTTGTCGGAACACATATTCGACCGCCCGAGAATAAAGATTGGAATTTCCACGGAAGTGGACAAGTACCCCACACTGCCGGGGTGACCAAATGGCCCGATCAGACTAACATTACCAGCTGTTACCTAGAACTTCGCCGCCCGATGGCGTTAGCGCCCAGTACCAAGTGTTAGGATCTACGTTACGGCTCACGCTCCGCACGCTACCATCGGCTAAGGCCGTGAGCATCGAATCGTGTGGCGTACTCGCAATGTAGCCATTGCAAACCGCCGAACCTGGCGACGATGTCGATAAGCGGGGCTTTACCTGATTGGCGAATGTGTGGGGCCCAGTACCACCGGCCGAGTTTCCGACGCCTTGGTGATCCGGAGGAGAGATCATCGAACCCCAGTCCGGCCAAAAGTTGTTCCTGTAATCGCCCGAGTCGCAGCGGGAAAGCTTCTCCGTGTAGAGAATCGTCGAAGAAGTGCCATCCGTGAAACTCGCGGGATAGCGTTTGAATCCGCCGGACCAGCCGTACCCGGAGCGGAACACATGGCAGTTAGAACCGTAGCTGGAATAAGCGTCGGCTTGACCGGTTTGGGTGTAGTCCGATGGGCAAATGTAGGTTTTGACTTTCGATTGTTGAATTTCCGGCGTCCATTGGGTGTAGGTCTGGAAGCCGCCGTTGCGGTCGTACATTTCCGGTGTCCGAGAGGAGGCCCTATATAAGTTGTCTTGTTCGATGAACGGCAAGATATGGAGCAAGTTACTGCCGTTGCCGTTGCCTGCGGCCGGATTGAGGCTCGGATAGAGGCCTATGGCAGGCGGGATGTCGCCGTTATAAGTGTCGGCGCAGCTGATGGTGGCGAGGCCCATCTGCTTCAGGTTGTTCGTGCACGTCATGCGAGCTGCGGCTTCGCGGACTTTTTGTACCGCTGGCAAAAGCAGTCCGATGAGGATCGCGATAATCGCGATGACTACCAGTAGCTCAATCAGTGTGAAGGCGCTGCGCCCTCGGGAGAGAGAGACACGCATGGGTCACCTACAGATGAGTGAGAAAGATATCGACCTGGTGGAGAAGCTCACCCCGAACGATGATCGCATCCCGCGAGGGAGTGACTCCGAATACAAAATTACCCCCCTTGACAACAGCGGTCAAGTAGAAAGTGTGAAATAATCTCACAAGTTTCGTGAAAGTGTCCGAATCACCTTTTTTTCCGTATCTTGCGACGAATAGTCAGCCCTCCGCCGGCGGGGGGATTCGCCGGGCTGCGATGACCAAGCCGCGCGGGATCCCGTGCACAACGGCGATCTCCGGGAGGTGGCCCATCGACAAGAAGCCGAGTTTGTCGTTCATCCGCCGGGTCGCGTCGTTGTGGTCGAAGTGGAAGCTCAAGAGCGTCGTCACGCCCAGCGCGGGGCAGGCCGCGATCATCCGCTGTTTCAGCAGAGTGCCGATGCCGCGTTTCTGGAACGCCGTGGCTATGTAAGTACTGACTTCGGCCGTGGCGTCGTAGGCGGGGCGCCCGGCGTAGAACGATGTCAACCCGATCCACGCGACGATTTCGCCCTCGATCTCGGCGACCCAGATCGGGCGCTTCTTCGGATCGAACTTCCGGAACCACTCGATTCGGTCAATGACAGTAACGGGTGCGGTGTCCGCCGTCGAGGTGCCGCCGGGAATCGACTGATTGTAAATCTCCACGATGACGGGGAGATCCGCCTCGACGGCGTCGCGGATGTGCATGGTCACGCCGACCGGTGCGGGGTCGTCCAGTTCGGTTTGAAAGCTTCGTCTTTGTGATGGCTCTTGTTCAACGGCGTCGCGATGATCTGAAGCGCCAAGCAGTGGGCCTGAAACGCCCCGTTCCAATCGGCGGCGGTCGCTTTCATCTCGGCCTGTTCGACCGTGGCGTCGAACGCGGCCCAATCGATCGGCAACGCGGCGGCTTCTGCGGCGGTCTTGGCGAGTGTCTCTTGCTCGACGATACGTTCGCACATCTCCCGGTTGATCTCGAAGCGGTATTCTTTGTAAACCTGCGCGACGCGGATGCCGGTTTCCTCGGTCATGTCGGCTTCGCGGGACTTTTTCCGGATCTGCAGCAGCAGGCCCGCCAGGGAACCGAACGTGATCGCCGCCGCGACGACGAACGCCGGGATCGCCCCAGGGAAATTTTCGGAACGCAGCCAGATGGAAAATAGGACCGTCAGGGCGCCGATGCCCAAGCCCGTGAGCGGCCACGTCACCGTCCGCCCCCACCATTGCACGAAAGCCGGCAGTTCGCGCGGTCGCTTGGGGCCCACCGTGCCACCGAATGTGGTGCCGTCGCCGCGGGGGATTTGAACAATCAGGGCCGTGATGTTGTCCGACCCGCCCCGCAGATTAGCCAGATCGACGAGCAACGCGCACGCTTCGGTCGCCGGGAACAGGCCGACGACGGCGCCGATTTCGTCGGGCTTCACGTGGTTCGTCAGGCCGTCGCTGCACAGCAAGAACGAGTCGCCCGGTTCCACGGGGTGCGGCCCTTCGACATCGACTTCCACTTCGGCTTCCGGTCCGAGCGAGCGGATGATGACGTTGCGTTTGAAGTCGCCGAGCTCGTCGGGGTCGATGCCCTGCCGCCGGGCGATTTCCCAAACCCACGAGTGGTCGAACGTGAGCTGCTCGACTTTGTTCCCGCGGACGCGGTAGCAACGGCTGTCGCCGACGTGGCCGAGCCAGGCGCCGTCCGGACGGAGAAACAGCGCCGTGCCGGTGGTGCCGAGGCCCTTAAATTCGGGGTTGTTGACGCCGATTTGGAAGATGCCGGCGTTGGCTTCCTCGAAGGCGCGGCGGATCGCTTTGGCCGCGCCTTCGCCGACGACGTGTTTTTGATAGATGAGCGGGACATCGCGGACGGCTTTGGCGCTGGCTTTTTCGCCGACGGCGTGGCCGCCCATCCCATCGGCGACGACGAAGACGTGACCGGTCGCTTCGAAGTGCGATTCGTCCGTGGCGGGTTGGACGGCGCACGCGTCTTGGTTGTGGCTCCGTCGGATGCCGACATCCGTCTGGCTGGCGAACCGGATTTTGTGCGCGACCGCCACCGTCGTGACCCTGCGGACTGGGGAATCGACATTACGGCATTGTAGAACATGCCGGGAAAAGGCTCCGGTCGCAATGGGAATTCCGCTCGCGAGTTTGGCTTGACCCGCGACCGTCCCCGAGCTATTCCGCCCGTGATCCAAGATACCGCGTGCCAGAGTTCGAAACAGGGCGAATATGCGCGACCGATCCGGACTATTCTTGCTGATCGCCGTCGCGACCGGATTCGCCACCGGCTGCGTCGATCGGCGATTCGTGGTTCGCACGAACGTTCCCGGCGCCCAGATTTCCCGCGATGGCACGCCGCTCGGGCCGGCCCCGGTCGATGCCCGCTACGACTACACCGGTACCTACGAATTCCGCGCCGTGGCCCCCGGATACGAACCGCTGGTCTCGCGGGTGAAGTTCGAGCCCAAATGGTACGACTACCCCGGCCTCGATTTGATCGCCGAAGTGCTCTGGCCCGCGCGCATCCAAGATGTGCGGACAGTAAATCTCATACTGGTGCCCGCGAAGCCCGTCCGCACCGATGAATTGATTCGCACTGCCGACCAGCGTCGGGATCAGGGCAAGGCCCTCCCGCCGTCGTCGATTCCGGATGATCCCGAGCCGAAGCGCTAGCTCATTTCTTCTTCGGCTCCAGCGAACCGATGACCTGCATCAACCGCTGTTCCCAATACTGTAGATCCTTCCATTGGCAATCGGCGTAGGCGACCACCAGCTTGCCGTTGCTTTCGACCGCCGCAAACACGACCAATTTATTGACGCTGCTGTCCGCGCCTTTGTATCGCACTTTCAGCCGCGTCACCGGCGTCGCCGGGTTCAATTCCCCGGCCGGCGGATCGCCCGTCGGCTCGGCGGTCAGTTCTTCGATGGTCGGGGTTCCCGCCGGCAAAGTCTTCTTCACGTACTCCATCGCTTGCTGTTTCGGGTCCCCCTCCGACACGATCTCCGCGACGGCCAGATCGACCGTCGTCGGCTTGTTCTTGCCGGCGACCCCGCGCGGGGTGCCGCGCAGCCAGAGCGTACCGTTGGTATCCACGCTCGTCGGCGGATCTTTCTTGACCCACAGTCCGTCGTTGTCTTTGATGGTGAAGATGCCGGACTTGGAGCGGTGCGTCTTCGTGCTCGACGGCGCATCGATGTTGGTGTCGCTGACTTTGGCGATCTGCAAGCCCGAGCGCACTTCTTTGAAAGCCCCCGCGACCCCGGAAAAATCCCGCTCGGCGGCCCAGGCGAACACCCAGATTCCCACGGCTTTATTCGCCGCCGCGTGGACCTCGATAATCACGGTTTCGCCGTGCTTTTTGCTGCTCGCCCGGTACAGGTACCGCTTTGCGGGCAGGCCGCAGAGCGTATCGTCTCGGGCCTCTTCGGCCTCGGTGACGTTCTCGAAATTCCCGTTCAACAAGTCGGACGCCCGCCCGCGCAGGTCGGTCTCCCCCGCCGCGTGATCCAACCGCCGGGCGTCGCCGAAGATCCACGCGCTCGGTGAGGCCTCGTCGCCTTTGACGTACCCGAACAGGGCCGCGTTGAAGATCCGGAGGGTTTCGTCGTGGCGCGTCCAGCCGCTGTCCGACGCGGGCTTCTTGAACTGCAGGTTCAAGTCGGGGTATTTGAGTTCGGTGTCGGTCTCTACGCGATCCCGGTTGGCTTTGTTGATGAACGAGAGAATCACGATGCCGAAGCCGACGGCCGCGATGCCCAAAACAATTCCGGCGGCGATGAGGATGCTCTTGAGCGAACCGGACGACGCTTTCGTTTTCGGCGGTTCCTCGCCGGCTTTCGGACGCGGGCCCTTGGAAGCAGCACCCTTTTTCCCCCCGGATTTCGGACGCGATATCGGCTCGTCGGCGGTCGACGCGAATAGATCTTCTTGAAACGAAGAAACCGGCTCCGGCTCGGGCGCCGGCGGGCCATAACCCGGTGGCGGCGCGTAACCCGGATAGGCGGGAGCCATCGGCCCGAGCTGGAAGCGCAGACCGCAGCGCGGGCAAGCGATCACCGCCCCCGGCGGCACTTGGGCGGGGTCGAACAAGAACGTGCAGTTCGGGCTGGGGCACTTCAGTGGCGAAGCCATGCCGGGGAATCCTCGGACGGAAGCGGTCGAATCAGTTTAGCTCACGGAAGCGACTTCCGCGAGCCGCGCCGACGACCGATCACTCCTGATACCGACGACCGCCGCCGTTGCCTTCGGGCAGTCGCGGCGGTGGTCCGGTGCGGATCGCCTTCGCCTGCGGGCTCCCAACGAGCCGGAGCTCCACGCCGTTATGGTCGATGCACTTGAACTCCAGCAATTCCGGCAAGGCGCCGTACTTCCCGTCGATCTGCACTTCCATCCCGGCCGAAGCTTCGAGCGCCGCGATTTCCTTGCGTTTCTTGTTCGACAAGTACTGTGCGACTTCGGAGTTGACGGCGACCGTCACGAGGCCGACGTTCGGTGAACGGTGGGCCGCGAGTTGCAGGAGCCGCATCACTTCGATGCCCATCGTTTCGTGGTTCTTCACGAATCCGGTGCCGTTGCAATGCGGGCAGTCGTTGAAGATGCGTTTCTTCAACGACGGTTGCATCCGCTGGCGGGTCATTTCGATCAGGCCGAACTCGGAGATGCGCGCGACTTTCGACTTGGCCCGGTCGCGTTTCAGCGCGTCGCGCATAACGTCTTCGACTTTGCGCCGGTGCTCGTCTCGGCGCATGTCGATAAAGTCGTTGACGATGACACCGCCGAGGTCGCGCAGGCGGATCTGCCGGGCGATCTCCTTCGCGGCTTTGCAGTTCATGAGGAACGCGGTTTCGTCGGCGTTGCTGCCGTCGCGGAAGGTCCCGCTGTTGACGTCGATGGCGACGAGCGCTTCGGTCTGCTCGATGATGATCGAACCGCCGCCGGGAAGGTCGAGACGCTTGTGGTTGATCTTCGCGATTTCCTCGTCGATGTGGTACTTGTGGAAAAGCGGTTCCGCGTCGCCGTGGTAGCGGATGCGGCTGGCGAACTTCGGCATCACGATCTGCAAGAACTCGCTGGCCGCGGTGAAGGATTTCTCTTCGTCGACGACGATGGAGTCGATATCGGCGCTGAAGATGTCGCGGATCGTCCGCGTGATCATGTCCGACTCGCGGTAGATTTCCACCGGCGCGGCGACGCGTTTGATGCGGCGCACCACGACTTGCCAGAGGCGGAGCAGGTAAGCGAGGTCGTTGTGCAGTTCGGTTTCGTCGCGATCCACGGCGGCCGTGCGGACGATGAAACCGACGCCTTTCGGCGGGTTCATCTTGTTCATGATGTCGCGCAGGCGGTGGCGGGCATCGCGGTCTTCGATCTTCTTCGAGACGCCGACGCGGTTCAAGCTCGGCATCAGCACGAGGTAACGCCCGGCGATACTGACGAACGTGCTGAGGGTCGGCCCTTTCGTGCCGATGCCCTCCTTGATCACTTGGATGATCACTTCCTGGCCGCGTTTGAAGATCTCTTGGATCGGCGGGATCGGCAGACCCTTGTGACGGGTGTGCGCTTTGTTGATCGGCGGCGGACCGCCCCGGCTCGGGCCGCCCCGGCCACCGCTATCGCGACGCGGGCCACCTCGGTCTCCACCGCCGCCGCGGCGATCGCCATCGCGACCCCGGCCGCCTCCCCCGCTGCGGCCACCGCCACCGCCGCCGCGGCGGTCGTCGTCCCGGCGACGCGGCTGCGGTTGCGATTCGCCTTCCAAATCGTCGAGGTCGTCCAGCACTGGGGCCGGGGCGTCGTCGCTTTCGTCGTCTTCGGCCGGCACGTACTTCGGCAGATCTTCGACATCGTCTTCCCCGCCGGCTTTGGCACCGCCGAAGCGGTCGTTCGGGGCGTCGGGGTCGAAGCCGGTGCTCTCGTCGTCGAAGAACGGCCGGATTTCCGGTTCGTCGTCTTCGCTCGTGCGGCGCTCGGTCGAATCCATCGGCAACGGTTTTTCATCCGGGTCGTCGTCGGTTTTCTTCTTGCTTTTGCGCGCGCCCTTCGCCTTGGGCTTCTCTTCACCGTCGTCGGCCTTGGCCTTCGGCTTCTTGGCCGCCCCGGCTTTCGCCCGACCCTTAGCTTTGGGCTTTTCTTCGCTCTCGGCCGGCTCGGCTTCTGGCGCTTCGGGTTCGACAGCGGGCGCCGGTGCAGCCACCGTCAGTTCGACCGGATCGTCTTCGACGCTGTCCACGACCGGCGTGGTTTCTTCGAAGTCGAGCCCCTCGCCGAACCCGGCGAAGTCTTCATCGTCGATGTACTTCACGACCGGCGGCGCTTCGACGGGGATATACTGCGGCTTCGACACCGGCTCGGGCTTGCGGGCGACCGGCGCTTCTTCGACTTCCGCGCGCGGGATCGGCGGCGGGGCATCTTCCTCGAAGCCCGTGAAGAAGCCTTCGTCGTCGTCCATCGGCGGGGCCGGCGGCGGAGCGACATACGCCGGCTGAGCCGGTCGCTCGGCGGGGCGGAACTCGCTCGGGGCGCGCTCTGGGCGCGGTTCCCCGCGATCGCGTCCGCCTTGGCGCGAGCGTCCGCCCCCGGAGCGACCGCCGCCCCGTTCGTTCTCCTCGGCCTCTTCGAGTTCTTCGAGTAGTTCTTTCGGTAGCAGGTGCCGGTAGTAGACGGGGTCGACGTCGGTGACGTGGAGGAAGCCGTTGCGGCCGATGCCGAAATCGACGAACACCGCTTGGATGCTCGGCTCGATGTTGACGATCTTGCCTTTGTAGATGTTGCCGACGTAGCTCTCTTGGCTGGCCCGTTCGACGTAGAGTTCTTCGAGCACGCCGTCTTCGACGATGGCGATGCGGCACTCCTCCGGTTGGAGGACGTTGATGAGCATTTCCTTCTTCATGAGATCCTTCGCGATAGATGGTCGCGCCGCGGTGGCGGCGCAGGGGTGTTCACTCGACGACGGGGCCGTTGGGGGAGAGTCCCCAGGTGGCGACCGCCGGTTCGTTTTCCGTCCCGGCCTCGGCCGGGGTGTGGTTCAAGGGGGCCGACTCCGGTGGGAGATCGGGCGGCGCATCGGGTTGCCCCGGCGTGGTTTCGTCGTGGATTTCGAGCAGGCTGCGGGAGACGATCCGGCCGCCGTCCACGAGGTCGGTGAGGTTCAGCGCTTTCAGGAGTTCGTCCGCGCGGGCCGTGCCCGAGGGAGTGACCCAGAGGTCGAGTGTCAGGAGGCTGTCAGTCGACACTTGTGGCGGCAAGTTTTCCAACTTGCCGTCAATCGATTCGGAGAGAGTTGTGTCGCTCGGCTGCGGCTCGGTTTGGATTTGTCGGCAATTTGGGAAACTTGCCGCCACAGGGGAAGTACCCATTGGTTGCAATGTTATCGCCCGCAGATATTGCCGGATGTTTAGCTGCCGGGGTCGCGGGCGGAGGCGGTCCACCCAAACCTTGGGCGAATCCATCATCGCGCGGATGCGGTCGTTCGTCTCGGCGATGCGGTCGCTCGGAACCGCCAGCGTGTATTGCACCCGGCGGGCCATCGCGGTGGCTTTCATCGGCACGACGGTCGCACCGTGGAAATCGAGGCCGCTCGGCGTTTGTTTGTTGAGGCGCTCGCGCACGGCATCGGGGTCGTCGGGGGCCAGCAATTCGAGTTCGAGGACTTCTTCATCACCGACGACGCCGAGGGGCAATGAAAGGGCGAAGATCATCCGCGGGGTGGGGTGGAAGCCTTGGCTGGACTTGAAGGCGAGGTCGGCGCGGCGGAGCATGCGCTCGAAACAGCGGGTGAGGTCGAGGTGCGAGAGCAACCGGAGGTCGCCGGATTTGCGGAAGCGGAAGCGGATTTTGTCGCCGACCATGACTCACACGGGTGGCCGAGTTGCGGCGCACCCCCTGTATTCTGTGTCGTCCCGTCCCGGGAGGCGGTCGAAGGAAGCGAGCCGTTGGCTCGGTTCAATCGGCGGCCTCGGGCAGGATGCGTCTCAGTTGTTCGCGTAAATAGCTCGTGACTTCACGGGCCGTTTCCAGTTGGAGCGCTTCGCCGGCCACCCGCTCCGCATCGGGGATGCCGAGTTGCTGCACGAGGCGCTTCAGTTCGGGGATCTTGCGGGGCGTCGCACTCAGTTGCCGGACGCCGAGGCCCAGTAGCAGTTGAGTGAACATCGGCTCCCCGCTCATTTCACCGCAGATGTTCACGTCGATCCCGGCTTTGTTCGCGGCACGGATCACATGGCCCAACAACCGCAGGATCGATGGATCAGCGGCGTTGTACAAATCGGCGACGGTCTCGTTGTTCCGGTCGGCGGCCAAGGTGTATTGCACCAAATCGTTGGTGCCGATGCTGAAGAAATCCACCTGCCGCGCGAGTACGTCGGCCATGATGGCGGCCGAGGGCACTTCGACCATGGTACCGACTTTGATCCCGGATTTGAAGGGGATTTTCGCTTCTTCCAAGTCTTCCTGCACTTCGCGCAGAATGCTCTTGCACTGGCGAAGTTCCATGGCGGTGCTGATCATGGGGAACATGATCCGCAAATCGCCGTGGATGCTGGCCCGCAGGATGGCCCGCAACTGCGTCTTGAACATCGGCTGATTCTTCAAACAAAGCCGGACGCTGCGGAGGCCCAAAAACGGGTTCTTTTCGAAGTTCGTCGATCCGGCGGCGCCGGTGAATTTGTCCCCGCCGATATCGAGCGTGCGGATCACCACGGGGCGCTCCGGACCCATCTCGAGCAGCACCGTTTTGTACGCTTGGTAGTGTTCGTCTTCGGTCGGGTCGCCCGCTTTATTGACGTACAGAAATTCGGTCCGATACAACCCGACGCCATCGGCGCCGCGGTCGAGGCAGTGCCGGGCTTCGCCGGGGAATTCGATATTGCCGTACAAGTGCACCCGCGCGCCATCGCGCGTCTCGGCGGGGACGTTCTTCTGATAGACCTGATGCAATCCGCTGGCCGTGAGGTCGCGGCGGCGCAATTCTCGGTAGCGACGGAGGGTTTCTTCGTCCGGGTCGAGAATCAATAGGCCTTGGTATCCGTCCACGATGACGGTATCGCCACCGGATATATCGGACAGGAACCGACCGATGCCGACGACCGCGGGGATTTCCAGCGCCCCCGCGAGGATCGCGGTGTGGCTCGTGGCGCCGCCGCTTTCGGTGGCGAGCGCGTGGACCGTGTTGGGGTCGAGGATCGCCGTTTCGCTCGGCGTGAGGTCGTGAGCCAACACGATGATCGGTTCGGTGATCGCCGCGAGCGGCCGTCCCCCTTCGCCTTGCAACAGGATGAGTAATTGTTTTTCGAGATCGACGAAATCGGATTGCAGCCTCGTCGCCATCGGGGAAATGCCCGCCGACTCCAACTGCTTCATGATGGCGCGCAATGCCCGGCTCACGCCGTACTCGGCGGAGTAATTGTTGGCGCGGATCAGTGTTTCGGCATCGCGGACGAGTTTGGGATCTTCGTAAAGCCCGGCGTGGGCCTCGAAGATCTCGGCGATCTCTTTGCCGAGCTTGGCGGAGAGGGTGCGGTGCTTTTCTTGGGCCAATCGAGACGCGTCCGCCAAGGCGGCGCGCAGCCGACGGATTTCGCCCTCGACCTCCTGTGGAGAGACCGAGCGAATTGGGATGAGGATGCCTTCGGTGTCGAGCACCAAGGCCGGGCCGATCGCTACGCCGGGGGAAACGGCGATACCACGACGGATTTCCATACCGCCAAACGGAAAAAAGTTAAGGTCGGAGTGTCCAGTCCACTAATTACTACGCTTTTTATCGCAAAGGGCTAGGTGTGTCGGTCGAGTCGCCTTCGGCGGTCAGAATCTCGCACAGCGGCTCGACGGCGATATCGGCGTCTTCCCCTTCGACTTCCAGCAGGAGTTCGGTGCCGGGAGGGGCCAACAATCCCAGGAGATCGAAGGCGCTGCGGCCATCGGCCCGGCGGTCGCCATTGGTGAGGGTGACGTGGCATTTCAATCCGCGGACGAGCTTGGCGAAGGCCGTGGCGGGGCGGAGGTGCAACCCCATGGGCGGGTTGGCCACCACGACCGTCTTCCGAATCCGCATCTCCGGCGTCATCGCTAGCCTCATCCCAGTAACGCCCATATTTCTTCGATCGATCGACTGGCCTTCAATTGCGACACCAGGGTTTCGTCTTTGGTTTTCTGCACCACGGCGTCCAAGGCCCGCAAATGCGGCCCGGGTTGTTGGTCCGGGGAGATCAGCAAGAAGAGCACGTGCACCGGTTCGCCGTCGATGCTGTCGAAGGCTAAGCCCTGCTGGGAGAGGGCGATGGTACCCACGAGGTTCGGCACATCGCGGTGGCGCGAGTGGGGAATGGCCACGCCGTGACCGATGCCCGTGGAACCGAGTTGCTCGCGGCGGAGTACGGCCGCCGTGATGTCCGTCACGTCGGCATCCGAAAATTGCCCGGCGTCCTTGAGGCTCTGGATGATCTCGGTGATGGCCGCATCGCGCGTCGTCGCCGCGAGTGCTGGCACGATCGCTTCCCGCACGATGAAACTGTTTAGCCGCATGGAACCTCCTTCGCCGAATCTCGCCGGGACCTCCCGGAGCGACCGTCGTCAATCCTTGATGCCTTCGGTGCCGCCGTGCGATGGGTTCCGGCGGTGATCTTGGATCGTATCTTTATAGTGCTTGATCTGCTGCGTGACCTTTTCCATGGCCGAGCGGGCCGAGACCATCACGTCCGGGTCGTGGCCGTGGCCGACGAATTCGTGTTTGTGCTCCGCCTCGGCGATGACTTCGACGTGTTTGTCCGGCCCGGAGAGGTCGACCATGATTTCGATCATCATCAAGCGGTCGAAGAAGGTGAGGAGTTTCTCCGCTTTTTGATTGATGCGGAGTTGGTCTTCTTCGCTCAGGTGCCCGTGGCGGACAGACAGTTTGATTTGCACGTTGGCCTCGAATCGTCGTCGGAGAGTATCCCGGCCCGGTATCCCAACGATCCGGTGCCGCTGGGCAATTGTAGACGATTTGGCGCGGAAGAGGATAAAAGTCGGGGCCGGAAACCGAAATCCGCCTCCGCCACAAGCCGGAGAATTTACCGGACGCGCCCGAATCGGCCAATGCCGGGAAGACACGACCGGCGATACGCTAGACTACCCAGAAATCGAGTTGCGCAATTCAGTATCGCCTATTCTTTGAAACACTCACGTGATCGATACCAGTCGGAATCGGTCAGTTCTGCACCAGCCTGACAACCGCACCGCCGTGCTTCGCCGCAATCGCGCGCAGCGCGTCTTCGTCCGATCCTTCGGCCAAGATCACCGTCACGCGGCTCAAGATCGACAGCTTCGCTTGGTAGCGGCTGTGATACGGTATCGCCGTCATGGCCCCGGCTTGTTTCAATTCGGCCAGCACGGCATCCGGTGACACCGCGGTGACAGCGAACGGCGGATGCCAGACGACCCACGCGGCCGGGCCGGTGTCGGAGATGTTGAATCGCTGCTGTTGGAATGAATACTCGTCGCCGGTTTTCGTGACGCGGATCAAATCCACGGTGCCGGTCGTCGGGAAGGGCGTTTCGACCGGTTCCCAAGTCTGCGGGAAATAGAGATCGAGCGATTTCATCGCGCCGCGTTCGACGATCACCCGGCCGGGGGTGCCATCGACGGTCACTTCCGACATCGTTTGAGTGAAGTGCGCATAGTTCGGATCGGGATTCGCGGTCAGTTCAACTTGGACGATCGCCGTGATGAATCGTGTCAAACTCACAAGCGCGATCCAACGCCACGTCACCCTGGGAAGCCGGCCAATGGCAAAGTCAGCGAGCACCGCAAACCCGAATAGCATCGGCACGAGCAAATAGCCGAAGTTGCGCAAGTATGGGAACTTCCCGGCGACGGCGAAGTGAATCGCCGACGCAACGAGCGACCCGAAGCCGAGTGCGACCAGCCCACGAGAGGCTCGGTGGTAGGCGGCAGCGATCGCTCCGATGAGGCCGGCGATGCCGGAGCATTTCCACATCATGGTCGGGAAGAGGTATTCTTCAGCATCGACAACTTGCGCCGCGTAACCGGCCGCACCGCTATACGGCACGCCGTATTGATTCATCGCGGAGACCAAGTAGGGCAGTCGATCCATCAAGAACACGCCGAGGATTGTAGCGGTAGCCAAGCCCACGATGACGAGCGACTTGCGAACGGCTTTGATGTCGGCGATGTCCGGTTGGATCCACCGGGGGAATAGGAAGATCAACAGGAAACCCGGGGCGATCCAATCGGCCGATAGGTTCACGAGATTCATCACTGTCAAGGCACTGACAGCGACGAGCGCCGCACCGGCGAGGATCGACCCCGGACGCGCGAGCAACCACCGCGCAGCGAGCACGAATAGGACGCAAAAAAGCATCATGAGCGCATAGCCGCGCGACTCCATCGAGTACCACGAGACGTACGGCCAGACCATCGCCAATGCCGTAGCGACGGGTGCGCCCCATCCGCGACCCGTGACGACGCAGAGCCAGGCGAGGGCCAGCGCGAACGCCATCGCCGCGAGCAACGCCGGCAATCGCACCGCCGTTTCGATCGGCTGAATGCGGCCGATGAACGGATTCACGGCGGCACTGTGGACGACGTGGTTGTTCGGCTCCGCCCAGCGCCCGAGGCTGGCGTACGCGCCGAGGGCCAACTCCGTTGGCGACAGTGGCCGCAGGTTCTGCAACTGCTCGCGGCGGCTGAGGTCACGCGGCGTGCCATCCCCGTTGATCCCCGCCCCGGTGTAGACCCTCAGGGTGATGAGTTCGTCTTCGCCCAAGGGCCGACGGAATTCGTCGGAACGGAACTTGGCGACACCGACGAAGACGACGGCGATCAACGCCAGCAGCATTACCTTCCAAGGTTTCGGAGAATCGGTCACGATACGCGAGCTCCGAAGAACCAAGGCGGTATTGTAGGGCACGCTTTCTCCTTCGCGTTGCCCGGCGCGTCCGGTAAGATGTTAACAATCACCGCCCCGAGGATCTGCCGTGTCCGAGTCGCCATCGCGCCGGTCGTTCCTGCAAACATCGGTGGCCGTCGGCGCCGCCGCGATCGCCGTGCCGTCGATCCCAGCCGCCAACGCGAACGAAAAACTCAACGTCGGCCTCATCGGCTGTGGCAACCGCGGCAAAACGCTCATCCGCGAAGTGTTGAAGCTCAAGCACAACGTCGTCGCGATCTGCGATATCGCCGAGTTCCGCTTCAACGATGTTTCCAAAATCATCGGACTCACCGAACAGAAAGAAGCGGCCAAGGAATACGCCGACTTCCGCAAGTTGCTTGAACACGACGGCCTCGATGCGGTCGTGATCGCAACGCCGGATCACCACCACCGCGATATGCTCATCGCCGCCGTCGATGCGGGCAAGGACGCGTACATCGAGAAGCCGCTGTCGAAGTCGATCGAAGAAGGCCGGGAGATGATCGACGCCGTGCGGAAGGCGAAGCGCATCGTGCAGGTCGGCAACCAACGGCACAGCGGACCGCATTGGCGCCGCTGCCGGGATGCCATCGAGAGCAACGACTTCGGCAATCTGGTGTTCGCCAAGGTTTGGGACACGCGGAACTGGGTGAAGAACGACCCGTTCGCCGTGCCGGAGACCTTTACCAAAGAACACGAGAAACAGATCGATTGGACCGCGTTCCTCGGCAAAGCGCCGAAGCGCGAATTCAACGCCACGCGGTACTGGTCGTGGCGTTGGTACTGGGATTACGCCGGGGGGTTGATGACGGACATCGGCGCCCACCAACTCGACGTGGTGCAGTGGCTCGGCGGCGTCGATGCCCCCAAAAGCGTCATGGCCCATGGCGGCCGCTACCACTTCAAGCACTGGGAAACGCCCGACGTCGTGAACGGCACTTGGGACTACGGTTCCTTCGCGGCGACCTTCAACGTCGAGTTCATCAACGGGGCCGACGGCGTCGGCGCGGCCTTCTACGGCACAAAGCAAACGCTGATCGCCGACGCGGACAAAGAGATCCGCCTTTACAACACGACCGAGAAAATCACGCCGGACACCGAGCCGAAGGAAGTGTGGAAGGTCGAGCCCGAGTTGCCGTTGCACGTGAAGAATTGGCTCGAGTGCTGCAAGAGCCGCAAGGAGCCGAACTCGCGGATCGAACTCGGCCATCGGGTCATCGTCGCGGCGCACTTGGCGAATCTGTCCTACCGCACCGGGAAGCGCGTCTACTGGGACAGCGACCGGCAGGAAGTCATCGGGGGGTGACAGTCGCTATCCGCGTCATTTCTTCTTCAATTGCTTATCGAAGTAGGCGAACAACGCTTTGTCGGCGGTTTCCGCATCTTTACCTTTGAAACCGTGGCCGGCGCCTTCGATCGTGAGCAGTTCGGCTTCGACGCCGTTTGCCTTCAATTTGTCGATGAGCCACACGGCCTGTTCGTGGGCGACGTATTTGTCGTCGGTGCCGTGGATGCACAGCGTCGACACGGCGTTCGGCGTCACCCAGTACAACGGGCTGGCTTTGATGTGCTGCTTCTTCGCTTTTTCCAAATTCCCGCCGAGGAACAGCGGCAGCACCTCGGCCGCATCGACGCTCTTGCCGTAAGACTTGGTGAAGTCGCTCGGGCCGTAGATGTTGACGACGCAGTTCACGGCGCTAGACTCGTTCGCGTGGCCGCCGTCTCCTTCGAACTCCTTCACGTCGGCCGTGACGCCGAGGAACTGAGCGAGGTGCCCGCCGGCCGAGCCGCCGGTGGCGCCGATGCGGGTCGGGTCGATCTTGTACTTCGCGGCGTTCGCCCGCGCCCAGCGCACGGCGGCTTTGGTGTCGTGCACCGCGGCGGGGAATTGGTACTTCGGCGCCAGCCGGTAGCTGACGGTCATGGCGACGTAGCCCTGCTGGGCAAACTTAACGATGAGACCATCGTACCCGGTGCGGGAGCCCGCGCGGAAGCCGCCGCCGTGGATGCAGATGATCGCGGGGAAGGGGCCGTCGCCGGTCTTCGGCCGAGCGATATTCAATTGCAGGTGTTGTTCGTCCGGGTTGGCGTATTCGACGCCGGCTTCGAAGGTCACATCGTCCGGGACGACCACTTTGGTTTGGGCCTGGATTGCGGTTGCCCAAATGAGAGCGAACAGCGAAGCGACGAAATAGCGCAGTGACAGAGAAGACATGTGTTCATCCAAAAGCGGTTAGGGGATATTCTGAAGGTGCCTAACAAAGGAGTTTCACGCGACGGCGACCAGCCTGGTTCGCTTCCGCTCGGCCGCGTAGGCCAAACAGGCCGCGATGTCCTCGGCAGTCAAATAAGGGAAATCTTCTAGGATTTGATCGCGCGTCATATCGGCCGCGAGGTAAGAGAGCACGTCGAACACCGTAATTCTCATTCCCCGAATGCAGGGACGACCGCCGCGTTTGCCGGGCTCGACGGTGATGAGGGTTCGCCAAGAATGGATCATCGACACGGGCTCCTCGGAAACGGCATCCGCATTCTACTCTGCTGAACAGGCCCGGTCGAATCGCTATCGTAAATCTATGCTTTCGCCGCACACTCCCGCATTGATCCTGGCCCCGATGGAAGGGGTGACCGACGCGCCGATGCGGGCCTTGCAGGGGGAATCGGGATCGTTCACGTTCGGCGTTTCCGAGTTCCTGCGCGTCGCGCAGACGGTGCCGCCCAAGCACGTTTTCTTGAAGCACATCCCGGAATTGCCAACCGGTGCGCGGACGCTCTCCGGGATGCCGGTGCAAGTGCAACTGCTCGGCGGAAGCGCAGAGCGCATGGCTCTGGCCGCCGCGGTCGCCTGCGAACTCGGCGCCCGAGCCATCGATATTAATTTCGGTTGTCCGGCCAAGACGGTGAACCGCCACGATGGCGGTGCGACGCTGCTGAAGTACCCGAAGCGCATCCGCGAGATTGTGGCAGCGGTGCGGGCGGCGGTGTCCGCTGACATCCCCGTGTCGGCGAAGTTGCGGCTCGGGTGGGACACGCTCGATGCGATCTTGGAGAACGCGGACATGGCGGCGGAAGGGGGTGCGAGTTGGATCACCATCCACGGCCGGACGCGCGAAGCGGGCTACGCTCCGCCGATCCATTGGGAGCCCATCGGACGCGTGCGCGAACGGCTGACGATCCCGGTGGTCGCCAACGGCGACATCTGGACCATTGAAGACTTCCGCCGCTGCCGCGCTGCCACCGGTTGCCGGCACTTCATGCTGGGCCGGGGGGCATTGGCGAATCCGCTACTCGCGGGGCATGTGGCTGCGGAGCTAAGCCTGCCCAATGGCACCGATTGGAAAACGGACTGGCCGGCGCTGCTGCGGAGACTCATCGGGACTTCGCAATCGTTCATCGATCCATCGACCGGACGCATCCTGCGTCGCCTCAAACAATGGCTCAGCTTGGCGGCGCGATACGGAACCTTCACGGAGTTCGACGACGTGAAGCGGGCGACGACCATCGAAGAATTGTTCGGCGTGCTCGATGCGGCTCAGCCGAGCCAGTCCGGGTGAGTGGCCGTGCTGTCGTGTTTGATGTCGGTTTTGAACTTCTCGAACGTCCCTTTTGCCGCAGCCTTCGCGGACTTGGCGAGGAGCGTTTTGATTTCGTCTTCGGTCAGCGGCTTGAAATCCTTGGCGAGCTTCAAAGCTTGGTCGAGGCGTTCCATCGTCTCCATGCCGGTGATGACGACGGACGTCGGCAGCGTCAGCGCGTATTGCAGGCACTCCAGCGCCGTGGCGGTTTTGCTGTCCACGATGGTACCGCTGGCGATCGCTTTCATGCCGAGCACGCCGATTTGCTCCTTGACCAACACGGGGAGTACGCCCCGTTCGAAACTGCGGAAATGGGCATCGAGGATGTTGAGGGGCATCTGCACCGCGTCGAACCGGAAGCCGTTTTCTTTGGCGACCTCGAGCGTCCGCAAATGCACGGCGGGATCTTTGTGGCCGGTGAACCCGATGAAGCGAATCTTCCCGGCTTTCTTCGCCGCTTCGACTGCCTCTTGCGCCCCGCCTTCGGCAAAGACGCGGTCGGCGTCTTCCATCCGGATCATCTCGTGGTGCTGGAGAAGATCGATGACCTCGGTCCGCAAACGGAGCAAACACTGGTCGATTTGCTTCGAAGCCGCGGCTTTCGTGCGGCCGTCGATCTTCGTCATCAAGAAGGCTTTCTTGCGATAGCCGTTCTGCAGCGCCTTGCCCATCCGCAACTCGCTGAGGCCTTCGTGGTAATCCCAGCAGTTGTCCAAGAAGTTGATGCCGGAGTCGAGGGCCTTGTGCACGATCCGAATCGCTTCGCCTTCGTCTTTCGTCAACCCGAGGTGGTAGCCGCCGACCCCAAGGCACGATACCGATTCTCCCGTTTTGCCCAGCTTGCGGTAGCGAATACTGTCGCGGACGGTCTCGCCATTGGCGTCAAAGCGCAGTCTCGCTTCGGGCGTATTTGCCGGCAGTTGACCGGCAATCGCCGTGGAGCCGACAACCGAAGTTATGGATTGAAGGAACGTGCGACGCTCCATGTTCGAATCTCCGGCTGAAGGAAGAGAAGTGATCAAGGATTGGAAGCGGCCTGCGCAGTTCAGATCAGGCCACCTGGCCGACCGCCTGCACCGGAGCCACGGCGGCGGGCTGACGGAGGTCGGCGGAAATGGCGGGCGCTGCGACAGCCGGTGGAATCGCGGCGTTGACGGGAACAGGTGCTACGGCGGCCGGGGCGACTTCGGCTTTCGCGGCGGCGCGGCCGATTTGTCCGAGGAAGAATCCGATCATCAAGAGGGCCAGGCCCGTGAAAAAGAAGCCCGCAACCCAGAACCAGCTCGAGCCGGAACCGGACGCGGGGTCCGGGCGCATCACGAAGAAGTAATAAACGACCGTCCATACGTCGATCAGCGCACCGGCCGTGATGTAGACGATCGACATCCGTGCCGATTGCGTTTGATTGCTCCAGAGCATGATCGAATTCCATTGGGATAACGGTGGCAAACCGTCCGTCCCAATGCAATTCGAGTGCCAAAGTCGGCGGGCGGCGATCACTCCTTCTTGAGCGAGTGAAACACCAAGCCGGTGGGGATCTTCGGGTAGAAGTAGGTCGACTTCTGCGGCATCTTCTCCCGGCTGCCGGCGATGCTCTCGACGTGCTCCATCCCGCACGGCGGCACCAAACAGGCGAGTTGGCAAGTACCGGACTTCACCGCGTCGGTCGCTTCCCGCAGCAGGTGGACATACTGACAACCCGGTGTCATTCCCATGAGCGGGCCGACGAGGCGGTCGAGCACGAGCTTGTGCAGGATGCTCACGGCGAGCGAACGCCAGTCCTCCGACTGTTCCGGCGCGGCGTCCGCCATGCTCGCGGCATCCTTCAACTTCACCGCCAGCCATTTCCCATCCGCTTGAGTTCCGAAGCCGAGCACGTCCTGGGTGCCCTCCAGTTGGAGGTGCTCCCAGCAGGCGGCGCCATCGTCGAATTCGCCGACGACCGCGAAGTGATCTTGCAGCAGCATCGTCAAACCGGCCCGCGTCAGGGCCGTGCTGGCGCTCACCAAGCGGTGCGTCGGTTGAATGATGAGGCCGGGGTCGCCCATACTCACAAGCATCATCAGGCAGAAGTTTTGCGGGGCCTCGTCGTCGGCGACATCCCCAGCGGCCTTTTCTTCTTCCAAATACTTCAGCCCGGTTTCGTAGCGGTGGTGGCCATCGGCGATGAAGACCGGCTTCGGCCCGAGCAGCCCGATGAGCTGCGACACCGTGTGCGTATCGGTGATGACCCAGAGTTTGTTGATGACGCCCAAGTGGTCGTGCGCTTCGGTCGGCGGGGCGTTGCGGATGATCGCTTCGATCTTCGCGAACACCTCGTTGGAGTCGTCCGGGTAAAGCCCGAAGATCGGCGAGATGTTGAATGCCGTGGCTTGGTACAGTTTCAACCGGTCGGCCTTCGGGCCGCTGAAGGTCTGCTCGTGCGGAAAGATGTTGCCGGTGCCGAAAGGTTCGAGGCGGACGCGGGCCAAGAATCCGCGGCGCGTGAAGCTCTGCCCTTCGACTTCGAACGTCTGTTCGAGGACGTACAGGCTCCGCGCCGTGTCTTGGCGGAGCACGTTCGCCCCGATCCATTCCTTCAGCGCCCGCCCGGCCCGGACGTATTTGTTGTCGATGTCGTCGTCGCCCGGCTGCTCCTGCGTCAGTTCCACGCGCACGGCGTTGTACGGGCTGGAATCGTAGAGGTGCTGCTGCAGCGCTTTGTCGATGACATCGTACGGGGGGCAAATCACATCCGAGAGTGCCCCCACTTGACCGAGGTCGTACCGGAAACCGCGAAACGCGCGAATATCTGCCATGGAACCCACCGGGAAGGAAACGAATACCCAAATAACTTACGCCCTCCGGCTTTCCCGGCATTCTCATTTGCACCGGCGGCGCGGTTCGTAGATCATGAGCGGGTGGGATCGACCCCACCTTTCCCCTCCGGAGGATTCACGATGCGTAGGACGATGGCGGCGGTGGCCGCGGCCCTGTTGGGCACCGCGGCGATGGCCGACGGAGCCGAGTTGAAAAAAGGCACGCCCGAAGTGAAGTCGATTTCGGCCTTGGCCTTCAGCCCGGAAGGGATTCTCTTCATCGGCGACGCCCAGTCGGCGAGCCTGTTCGCCGTGGACACCGGCGACACCAAAGCGAGCGGTAAGGAAGATGTCAAAGTCGAAAAAATCGATTCGACCATCGCCGATAAACTCGGCACAACCGCCGCGAACATCGCGATCAACGACGTGAAAGTGAACCCGGCTTCGGGCAACGTCTACCTCGCCGTGACCCGCAAAGGCGCCGGCGGCGGATCGCTGATCATGAAGCTCGACCGCGCCGGCAAACTCGCCGAATTCGCGCTCAAAGACGTGCCGTTTGCGTCGGTCAAGATCGCGGGCTTGTCGGACAAAAACAAAACCGACGCCATCACGAGCCTCGCTTACGTCGAAGGCAAAGTCATCGTCGCCGGGCTGTCGAACGAAGAGTTCTCCAGCTCGCTGCGGACGATCGCTTACCCGTTCACCGAAGGGGTCAAGCCGACGAGCATCGAGATGTTCCACGCCGCCCACAACAAGACCGAAACGAACTCGCCGATCCGCACGTTCGTGCCGTACAAGATCAGCGGGGCCGACTATTTGCTCGCCGCGTACACCTGCACGCCGCTGGTGAAGGTGGCCGTGGCCGACTTGAAACCGGGCATGAAGTTGAAAGTGACGACCATCGGCGAACTCGGCAACCAGAACCGCCCGCTCGACATGATCGTCTACACGAAGGACAAGAAAGACTACGTGCTGATGGCCAACACGAAGCGCGGCATCATGAAAATCCCCGCCGACGCCTTCGAAAAAGCCGAAGGCATCACCGATGCGGTCAAGGGCGGTGGCACCGCCGGCGTGAAGTTCGAAACCATCAAGGAACTCGTCGGCGTCATGCAACTCGACCGCCTCGACACCGAGCGTGCCATCGTGCTGATGCTAGCCGAAGACAAGAGCTACACGCTGAAGTCGATCCCTCTGCCATAAGGGATTCGAGTTGTCTGAAATCTGCCGTCTGAAATCTGTCATCTGTTCCCGTCTCTTCACACGCATACGTGAGTATGATAAGACAGATGACAGACATCAGAGGATAGATCTCATAGTGGCGCAGCTGCACATCGCTCCGGTCGTTCGGATTCGAACGCCCGGCACTTTTTCATTTTTGCTCCACATAGCCCGTTGGATTGAATCCGATCCGGACGCATCCCGATGACTGCGATACGGATCACGGGCGGAGCCACGCGGCCATGAACACCTTCGCCTGTCTCTTTCTGGCCGTGTCTCTCTCGGCCGATCCCGCACCCTTCGGCCAGTTGGGCCGGCCCGATTCGAGTTTGCACTTCGCCGCCCAAGCTCCCTTCACCTCCTACACTCCCGCACCCGGCGACATCGTGTTGTCCACGACAGACAACGCAAAAATCGGCCTGTTGTACCGGCTCTCACTCGTGGGGTTGCCCTCGCACGCCGGGATGGTTGTGCGGATGCCCGATGGCGAACTCGGCGTCTTCGAAGCCGGCGGCGGCGGCGAATTCCGCACGCGGACGACGCCCCTCGAAGCTCGCTTCACCCGCGGCGGCGATAAAGCCGTCTGGATCCGCAAACCGACGACACCGTTGACGGCGGAACAAGAGAGCCGATTGAATGAATTCGCGGCCCTGAGCGAGAATAAGGGCTACAGCAAACGCCGGGCTCTCGAATTGATACCGCTGTTCCCGCACGACACGCGCGGCCCGATCCGCACCTTCTTCAGCGGC